>NZ_JBAHUQ010000019.1 GCF_036689865.1 Magnetococcus sp. PR-3 | reverse complement strand
TCAATGGTGGCGCTGCCATCAGAGACCTCAATGGCAGTAAAGACAGGTTCGCCGTTCTCTACACCGGTTTGCATCTGCAGGGTGGTGCCTTCTGGCAGATCTGTCAGTACCACGCTGGTGACATTCTCTGAACCATCCAGATCGGTCAGGTTGAATGCAGATTGAACATCAATCCAGCTATCTTCCGCACCAGAGGCTGAACCTTCGGTAAAGACCACCTCATCGGCCACACCGTGTACATCGACATTCACTTCAGCGGTGATGGTATTGCTCAACCCAGAGGCGGTCTCGGTGGTGGTGGCGGTGATGTCTAGGGTGAAGTCATCATTAGAGTCATCAGGGGGGGTGAGGATGACATCGTTGGCAAAATCACCATTGATGGTCCAGGTGCCGTCCTCATTATCAATAATGGGATGGGGCTCATCAGGATTTTCCTGCTTAAAGGTGTCGGCTGAATCCGATTGAAGGCTCGCGCCATCGGGTACATTACCAATGGTCACGGTCAGTTGCTCGCCGCTATCACTTTGGGTGATATCCAGGTTTAGAGCAATGCCGGAGTCTTCATCACCGGAAACATCTTCAGCACCGATGGAGATACCGTCGGCCAGAGGTGTGTCATCAACGGGCGTCTCTTCATCCTCCTCTTCTTCCTCTTCCTCGGTCTCCTCTTCTTCCTCTTCNGAGGCTGAACCTTCGGTAAAGACCACCTCATCGGCCACACCGTGTACATCGACATTCACTTCAGCGGTGATGGTATTGCTCAACCCAGAGGCGGTCTCGGTGGTGGTGGCGGTGATGTCTAGGGTGAAGTCATCATTAGAGTCATCAGGGGGGGTGAGGATGACATCGTTGGCAAAATCACCATTGATGGTCCAGGTGCCGTCCTCATTATCAATAATGGGATGGGGCTCATCAGGATTTTCCTGCTTAAAGGTGTCGGCTGAATCCGATTGAAGGCTCGCGCCATCGGGTACATTACCAATGGTCACGGTCAGTTGCTCGCCGCTATCACTTTGGGTGATATCCAGGTTTAGAGCAATGCCGGAGTCTTCATCACCGGAAACATCTTCAGCACCGATGGAGATACCGTCGGCCAGAGGTGTGTCATCAACGGGCGTCTCTTCATCCTCCTCTTCTTCCTCTTCCTCGGTCTCCTCTTCTTCCTCTTCCTCGGTCTCTTCTACAACGGCGGCTGTTTCCGCTGTAGCTGGGCCAGGATCTGCCGTGGTGGGGGTCGGCAGATCGGTATCAGGGGCAGCGGCTTCAGCGGGGTCGGCTTCGCTATCGACGGTCTCGGTCTCGGGCAGGTTGAACTGCAACCCGGCCTGGGATTCAACACCAGCAACAGGGGGTTCAATGGAGAAATCATCTCCATTACTGTCCTCTTCACCGGCCTCTTCAGACTCACCTTGGGTCGGAGCTTCGTTGTCGGAGGACTCTACCTCAGACCCGCCTGTCTCTACCGCGCCTATTTCGGAATCTTCTGTGATGGCTTCGTCGGGCATAATCCGGCTGCCCATTTGGATGGCCGACATGCCTTGAAGATCTTCCGCTTGGTTGCGGTTACCATCCTGGCCTTGTTGCTGTTCGGCAGAAAGGTCAACATTGTCATCATTCTGGAGGACGGTCATGTCATCCAGATTCTGTCGCGCCTCTTCGCCGTCATCAGCAGCTTCTTGTACCTTGGGAGTTTCGTTGCCAGTATCTTCAGCCATGATTCCATCTCCTGCCGTATGAAGAAAAACGCCCACCAGCGTTTTAATCTTATGAGTTTGCCAGTTTCCGTAAACGTTGGACCGTCTGTCAGAGCCCTTCGTTCGCGCACGGAAATGGCTTCGGATAAACTCCGACACCATCATCATACCAAGGTATTAGTCTTCTGGCAGTAAAAATGGGCAGGATTAGTGAAGGGTGAAGATGAGTAAAAACAAAGCCATACGATTATTAAACTGCATTTTCATAGAAAATATATTAATGGATTATAAGTGAAATTTATGACTAGTACTTTTTTGAACGTGCTGATGGGACTTTATGTGATATTTCTGCAAGAAGTCTCTAGAGTAATGAATAATAACGAGATTATTCGAGAATATGTGGATCTTTTAGGAAGAAAATGATCGTAAAAAAAAGGGGTGTATCTTAAAAGAAAAAATATGATCGTAAAAAAAAGAGGACCGTACGGTCCTCTTTTTTGCGTGTATTGATCATGCGCTATTAACGTTCGCGGAAGGAGTCGTTAACCGACGCATAGATGGGCTTGAGTAGATACTCCATCAAGGTCTTGGATCCGGTGTGGATACTGGCTTCTACCGTCATGCCGGGTAAAAGAAGGTTCTGCGTGGCATCACCACCCACATAGTTTTGTTGAAGTTGAATGGTGCCACGGTAATAGGGGTCGCCACCATCTTCATCCGTAAAGGTTGCGGGAGAAATGGCCACCAATTCGCCATCAATACCACCATAACGGGCGTAGTCATAGGTGCTGACCTTAACCGTGACCTGTTGCCCAACCTCAACATGGCCAATATCGACGGTGGTGATTTTAACCTCAACCTTTTTGGTGTCTTCAATGGGGACGATTTCTGCGATATCACCACCAGGACCTAAAACACCACCAATACCATTCACCTTCATCTCTTTAACCACACCATCCACCGGTGAGCGCACGGTTAAGCGGGCGAGACGATCTTTAAGGCGGGGCAGGGAAGCTCTGATCTGTACCAGTTCTGAATAGGCGCCATCCAGTTCACGCATGGCATCTTGAAAAAAGCTGTCTTCTGTCTCTCTAAGGTTCTGATGTTTCTCTTCCAGTTCAAGCTTGGTAACCTCAACATCCCCTTCGGTTTCTACCAAGTCAGCCCTAGTGTTCTCTCGTGATTGTAGAGCTTTAACCGTATCTAGACGCTTCATCAACTTACGTTCAGTTAAGGGGATGCGAACCGCAATCTCCTCATCATAGTATTTGACTTGGTTTCTGTAAGCCGCCGCTTGATTAATCAACTTTTTAAGCTTCATCTCTTTTTGCTTAACCTGGGTGATGATGACTTCACGTTGGCTGGCTAAAGAGGTGCGTTGGGTATCTAAAAAGTCGATGGCTTCAGCAATGAGAGGGTTAAACAGTGGGCGTTCAATCCCCGCAAGGTCCATAGGTTCACTGTTGAGTAGAGCCCGCTTTTGTGAAACTTGCAGTGCCAGCACAGCTTCACGGGTATGCATTTGATTATACTCTGCAACAACGTCTTCAGACTCCATGCGGGCAAGGGCTTGACCTTTTTTTACCCGCTCACCTTCAATCGCTAGGACCTCCCCAACGATACCACCTTCCAGGTGCTGAGCAAATTGAATGGAGTCTGATGGCGCCACTTCACCCGTGGTATGGGCAACCTCATCCATGTTGGCGAAGTTGGCCCAGATAAAGAACACCAAAATGGCGCCGGTAATGGCCAGTGAGGCATACTTGAGTAAGCGGGATAGGCCAGCCTCTTCCAACACCACCGATTGCGCCAAAAGGCGCTCCTGGCGTTTGCCGGTTGGAATTTTTTTGACCTCTTCTTCTTGGGTCTCTTTATTCTCGGCGTTCATCTTAAATCAACCCTTTAGGCAGGCGGGCTTCCACCTCTTCGGCGGGGCCAGCGAGCTGCAGATAGCCGCGTTCCAAATAGAGAAGTTGGTCAGCGAGCCTGCGGTGTCTGGGACTGTGGGTAACGATGAAAATGGTCGATTTTCCCTTGAGTTCCTTAACAACATTTTGGAAAGCATCATCGGCATCCCAGTCCAAAGCGTTGGCAGGTTCATCAAACAAGATGACAGGGGCTTGTTTCAAGTAGGCACGAGCCAGTGAAATCTTTTGAATAAAACCTGAAGAAAGTTGGGCTGAGCGGGAGTCACCAATCCGAGTCCACCACCCTTTGGGCATGGCTTCAATCTCTTCTAACACGGTTGCTTTGCTACAGGCCTCTTCCAACTCTTCTTGAGATGCTGTCGGATGAGCCAGGCGCAAGTTCTGTGCAATAGTACCGTGGAAAAGGTTAACGGTTTGGGGAACGTAGGCAATGGCCTGACGTAGCTCAATGGCGTCTAGCTGACGGGTATCACGTCCATCAATAAAAATACCACCAGCTTGGGGGCTGTAGATGCCTGCAATCAGTTTAACCAGTGTAGATTTACCCGACCCATTACCACCGACCACCACAATGCACTCACCCGCTTTGGCCTCAAAGGTCACACCAACCAATGCTGGGTCTGCCTCCTGACTGTAGCGGATGGAGACCCGTGAGAAGGTAACATCACCTTTGAACTGGGCAATTTTTTTGATGGGGGCGTGGGGCTCTCGCTCAGGTTTAACATTCATCAGGTTGTTAACCTGGGCGACAGAAGAGCGGATGGCCTCCAGTCGTGTCATAGCTGTAAATAGTGCTTGCATGGGGGTTAAAACCCGCCATACCAGAACCATACAGGCAACCAGGGCACCCACCGTCATGTCGCCACTTAAGACCCGCAATACGCCCCATGCAATGGTACCCAGGCCAGAACCCACAATAAAAGCCTGACCCAGTGACTGCACCACCGCATTGATAAACGCGGTCTTGAAGTTCGATTGGGCCGTTTTAGCGGAGAGTTCCCGGAAGCGGTCCAGCCAAATATCTTCAGCTCGGCAGTATTTAATGGCCCGCATAGAGTTGAGGGCTTCTACAATAAAAGACTGCTTTTGTGAGCTCCAACGACGGGCGGTTGCCCCCGAGTTATTGACCAGCGGGGTCATGGTTATCCACAGCAATACAAACAGCACCATGGTGACCATGGGCACAAACGCTAAGGGGCCTGCTAGCGAGGCAATGACCAATAAGAAAACAGCGGTAAATGGAAGCTCTAAAAAGACGATAACCAAGGCGCCGGTGAAGAATTCACGGATCGATTCAAAGTCGCGAATGCGGGCAACCTGGGAGCCAATGGTGGCGCGCTCTGTATAAGCTGGCAGCAGGTATAGAATGCGTTGGAAAACGGCATTACCAATAATGTTATCCAAACGTGCGCCGACATAGCCCAGCATCGTGGCGCGCATGTTTCTGAAAAACCAATCAAAAAAGAGTGCTGCTAATGCCCCAGCCAGCAAAAAGGCCAAGGTGGTCATAGACTCTGACCCCACCACCCTGTCATAAACTTGCATCACATAAAGTGGTGTCACCACTTGGAGCAGGGTGATCACAAAGGTGATGGCCAAAATATAGTAGGAGAACGTTCTAAAACGTTCCATGACCATGCGGAACCAGCCCAATCGGGCCTGAGTCTGCTGAACCTCCTCCACATCCATAGGCTGAAAGAAGAAGGCTCGGCCTTTAACGTCGGTTTTTGTCCAATCCTCAAAACGTTGGTCTACTTCACCGTCATAGACATCGAAAGTCCCATCCTCATTGCGGCCCATGACAACAAAGGCACCCCGTTTATCCGGGACGTAGAGAAAAGGATAGAGACGTTCATCCACCTCATCCATCGGCATGCGAATATCTTCACTGCGATAGTTAAGGTGGGCCATCATATTTCGGAAACCGGTCAGGTCCAGTGTTTCCACAAAGTGCGGCAGAGATTCCGCTACGTGGCGCATGTCACCACGCCAGTTCAATGCCGATAGAAGTGGGATCATGCAGGCACCAAAGTCCGATGCCTGCGCAAATTCTGCCAGAATACCGGTAACTTTGGGGATTTCTAGGGCTTTGATCTCAACACTCATGCATCACCCCCACTCCCGTCCTGGCTCGCTTTTTTTCGGCGGGCATTGGGCTTGCGGACACCTTGCTGCTGTGTGCTTCCAGCCTTTTGTCCTCGCTTTGGACGGCGAAGGGTGGCGGGCTGATCTGGTAGTGTATCCGTCAACTGAGCTTGAGTTGAACCGGGTTTACCATGAGTGCTTCCCGCTTTTCCTTGACCATCTTTACGACGGCGACGATTGGGTCTGCGGCGTCCACCACCGCCACCTGGACGATCGGGTCCCCCGTCATCATCCGGACGGGTAGGGCGATGTCCATGCGGGTGCTTGGTCTTAGCGAGAGTGGTGGTTTCGCCTTCCGACTCCTGCTGTGCATTTTCCTGGCGTGCACGGCGCATAGCAGCTTGGCGCATGGCGGCCTGTTTCATGGCATCCAAGCGTTTGAGCTCAGCTTCTGCTTCCCGTTTTTCCTTATTCTCAGCTTCAGCTTTACGACGTTTTAATAACTCCGCACGAGCTCTTTCTTTGGCTTCTTTTTCGGCACGTGCCCGAGCTCTGGCCTCGGCACGGCGTTTCATATCCGCTTGTGCTGCTTTGGCAACGGCATCGACGGCAGGAGAGCCCGAGGGTGGGGTTGGTGCTTTGGGCGCCGCTGGTGCCGCAGGTTTAGGCGCTGCCGGTGCCGCAGGTTTAGGCGCTGCCGGTGCCGCAGGTTTAGGCACTGCCGGTGCCGCAGGTTTAGGCGCTGCCGGTGCCGCAGGTTTAGGTGCTGCCGGTGCCGCAGGTTTAGGTGCTGCCGGTGCTGCCGGTGCTGCCGGTGCTGCCGGTGCTGCCGGTGCTGTACCTGAGGGTGCGGGGGCCGGTGCACCACCACCTGGCGCGCCACCACGAGGGGGCGGTGGAGGGGCGAGGGTTAAGGTGCCCTCTTTCAGGTCATACACACGATCAGCAATTTTGTATAGTGAGGGGCGCACGGTCACCAAAATCATGGTGGCATCGCCGCGCATGCCCTCAAGGGTGGATTTCAGCTGTTCATCACCAGCACCATCAATGGCAGCATTTGCCTCATCAAAGAGAATGAGTTTAGGCTTTTCCAGTAGTGCGCGGGCAATGCAGATCCGTTGACGAATTCCTTTAGGAAGAGATTCCTTGGATCCATCATCAATCTGCGTTTCAATCCCTTTGGGCATGCTGGAGATGACCTCTTCCAGCTGCATTAACTCCACCACTTCCAGAGCAGCATCATAAAGCTCTTCTCGGAACATGGTGATATTTTCCAGCAAAGTGCCTTGGAACAGAACACCGGACTGGGGCAGGTAGGATACTTTGTCCCGCATGGATTTAGGGTCATAAATGCGGATCGGGACATCGTCCAGATAGACTTCACCTTCCGAGGCCCGCAGGGCACCCATCATGAGCCATAGCAGGGAGGTTTTTCCACTACCGTTATCCCCACGTACGGCAATGATCTCACCCGGTTCCACCACCAAATTAAGGTCATGTAAAATTGGTGGATGGTCGGGATCAAACTGGTAGCTAACATTTTTTAGCTCCAGCTTGCCTTGGATCTCTGGGCACTCCTCCATGTTGTCATGGATTTCAGGCTCTAACTGAAAAATTTCCTGCATGCGCTCTTTGGCAAGGCGGATGGTTTGCCAGCGTGCCCAAATGCCTACGGCCTGTTGTAGGGGGCCCATGGCACGGCCTGAGAGCATGGTACAGGCGGCCAAGCCACCAATGGTGAGTTGATGGTCAATAACCAAAGTAGAGCCAACCGCGGCAATCATAATGGTGTTGAGCTGGGCGTAGAAGCTACCAAGACCCTGGGCGCTGTTACTCTCCAAAACCACCTGTTTGGCATTGTTGGCGCAGCCCTCTTGCAAACGCTCGTAGCGGCGCAACATCTGGGCTTCCATGGCCATGCCTTTAACAGAGTGCATGCCGGTGAGCACTTCAATGATAAAGTTTAGGCGACGTTCATCAGCGACCGAGCGCTGTTTAACCGCTTTTTTCAGTTTGTCACCGACCCAACCTGCAGCCACAACAAACATAATGAAGGTAATGATGGTGACAAACACCATCCAGCTACCGATGTGCCAGATAAAAAAGAGAAAGATCGGAACAAACAGCAGATCCAAATAGACCTGCATAGCTTGACCGGCATAGAAGTCCTTGATGGTACCAAGTCCCTCCATACGTTCCAGGTGTTCACCTGATCCTGCTTTTTCAAAGCTGGCCAAATTGGTGTAGAGCATACGCTCCAGGGCTAAATAGTTAGAGCGGTGCTCAAAGCGGGCTCCAACCCAGCCACCAATATAGGTACGGATGGTTTTCAGTGTGCTTTCAATAACAACAGCACCAATAACCAGCAGAATAAGCATCTGCAAGGTGCTGTGCGCTTCATTCGGCAAAATGCGGTCATACACCTGCAAAAGCGTCAAAGGAAGGGCAAGCCCTAACAGATTGATGACGACACTAAGCAGCAGAATATAACGAACGACCCCCTTCATGATGGTGAAGGGCGTGAGCGTATCGGGCCAATCTTCTTTGTGAAAGAAGGTCTGAACGTTCATCGTATTTCGTTAAACCACTATTTAAACGTGCCTGTGAAACATCTGTTTACCCCTTGAATCCAGATGAAGGGGTGACCCTGAATTATGGTGGAAACCACCTTGAATGCCCACCAAAAAGTATTAGTTAAATGGTCCCTTCTTACAAAAAATAGGAAACCACATGGAATAATAGCAAATTATATGCCTGGATTTGTGTGTAAAAAAGACTTATGCGCAATGAACCGCATATCAGGGTGTGAAATGTTGCATTTTGTCTCTTTATTGCTGAAATCAAAGTATGTATTAAATTTGGTGTGATTGTGCGTATCCTGCAAAAGTATACCGTGGTTCATGGGATGCTGCGGCTATACAAAAGCAGAAAGATCCCCCTAAACTATGGGGGTAGGACCTCCTCCTTTCTATTTAAGTCTTATGGAGTATGCCCGCTGTGAAATCCAACCCTCGCCCCCATCCTGGTATGGCGCCAACCATCCCCTCGGCTGACCGGGGTGGCGTGCATGAGCTGATTGCGCGCCTTAGAAAAGGTTATGGACAGCGGATTACTGGAGAAGTGCAAGTTCCAGCTAAGGAGGCTGTGTATGCCCCTTTTCCTGAGGCTTTGGATGGGGAGATCGTGCGTGCTCTGCAGGGACGAGGGGTTGAGCAACTTTACAGTCATCAGCGGGCAAGTTGGGATGCGGTGGCCGCAGGAGAGCATGTGGTGGTGGTAACACCAACCGCATCGGGCAAAACACTCTGTTATAATTTGCCGGTTTTGCAAGCAGCTCGGCAAAAAAAGTCCAAAGCACTCTACCTATTCCCCACCAAGGCGTTGGCCCAAGATCAGTTGGCTGAGCTGCATGAGCTGAACCGTCAGCAGGCGTTAGGGGTTAAGGTCTTTACTTTTGATGGTGATACGCCTGCCGATGCCCGTAAAGCGGTGCGGACCAAAGGGGATATTGTGATCTCCAACCCCGATATGCTGCATCAAGGGGTGTTGCCTCACCATACAAAATGGGCGCAGTTTTTTGAAAATTTAGCCTACATTGTTATTGATGAGACCCATACCTACCGGGGGGTGTTTGGCTCTCATATGGCCAATGTCTTACGCAGGCTTAAGCGGATCTGTGCCTTTTATCGGGTAAAGCCTCAATTTATTCTGTGCAGTGCCACCATCGCCAACCCTAAGGCGTTGGCGGAACGGTTGTTAGAAGAGCCGGTTACGGCCATTACGGAGAGTGGGGCACCTGCCGGGGAAAAAACCATCATGTTGTGGAACCCCCCGGTGGTGAATGAAGATTTGGGTATTCGTGCGTCAGCCCGTTCTCAGAGCACCCAGCTGGCCCATATGGCGGTAGATCATGGCGTGAAATCCATTGTATTTACCCGTACCCGTCTCATGGTTGAGGTGATCACTAAATATTTAAAAGATATTTTTGATAAAGATCCTCGCCGACCCGAGCGTATCGCCGCCTACCGGGGGGGGTACCTGCCCACGGAACGCCGTAGCGTAGAGCGTAAGCTGCGGGAGGGGGATGTGAACTGTGTCGTGGCGACTTCGGCCCTGGAGTTGGGTGTGGATATTGGAGATTTAGACTGCTGCGTGTTGAATGGATACCCAGGGTCTATTGCCGCAACCTGGCAGCGTTTAGGGCGTGCTGGGCGGCGTAACCAAGCTGCTTTGGGGGTGCTTGTGGGGGCCAGTGATGCCTTGGATCAATTTATTGTCCGTCATCCCGATTTTTTTGCAGAGGCCTCGCCTGAACAAGCCCGTATAGCACCAGATCAGTTGTTGATTTTATTGGATCATGTGCGGTGTGCTGCATTTGAACTACCTTTTAAAGATGGCGAGGTGTTTGGTGGCGAGGCTCTGGTAGAGCTGCTCGGTTATCTGCAAGAGGAAGGGGTGCTCCACCATGAAGGCAACCAGTGGCATT
This sequence comes from Magnetococcus sp. PR-3, assembly GCF_036689865.1. Taxonomy (NCBI): domain Bacteria; kingdom Pseudomonadati; phylum Pseudomonadota; class Magnetococcia; order Magnetococcales; family Magnetococcaceae; genus Magnetococcus; species Magnetococcus organivorans. The sequence goes on along the minus strand of NZ_JBAHUQ010000019.1, from coordinate 102,570 downwards.
GGAATGATGATAGCTATCCAGCCAATGCGGTGAGTTTACGCTCGGTTTCCGATGGTAACTTTGTGGTTATAGATATAACCGATGGTGGACAGAGGGTGGTGGCGGAGGTGGATTACAGTGCGGCCCCGATGACCCTGTATGAAAATGCCATATATATGATCCAGGCAACGCCCTACCAAGTTGAACGTCTGGATTGGGATGGACGTAAAGCCTTTGTTAAAAAGACCAAGGCCGATTATTACACCGATGCCATCGATTATACCAAACTGAAAATTCTTGATCAGTTTGAGGGGGAACAGGGGCAGGCGGCAGAAAAGGGGCATGGTGAAGTTCATTTGGTCCGGCGGGTGGCTGGATTTAAAAAGATTCGTTATTACACCCATGAAAATGTGGGGTTTGGACATATCCATTTACCGGATTCTGAGATGCATACCACCTCGTTATGGTGGCGCATACAGGCGAATGCCTTGGAGCAGGCCTTTCAAGATCGCTGGCAAGCGCTGAGTGGTTTTTTGGGTGCTTCATACGCACTGCATACGGTCGCAGCCGTACGTATTATGGCGGAGCGGGGTGATTTGGGGCGTGCGGTGGGGGATGGCCAGGCTGGCTGGTCAGCAACCCAGGACCCCAACCGTCGTGGTGCTTTGCGAGATGCCGATGGGCAGCCCCTTAAACCAGAAAATTTAACGGGCAACTTTGAACCAACCCTGTTTTTGTATGATAGCTATCCAGGTGGTATTGGTTTTACGGAGCCCCTTTATGGTTTGGCTGAACAGATTGTGCAGGATGCCTTGGCACTGGTGCAGCGCTGTGACTGTAAACAGGGCTGCCCAAGCTGTGTGGGGGCGGTGTTGGCTGCGGAAGAGGAGGGGGGTGCCAGTCCCCGCTCTGCCGCTTTAACGGTTCTGCGCTTACTCTCAGCGTAACGACACGTGGGTTGGTCTAAAGGGGATTTTCCTTGATCTCAACCATAAAATGCGTATATTTACACCCATTACTACGTATTAATACGTAGTAATGGGTGTGGGGTGTGCGGTGCCTGGGCGGGTACGGTTGGCCCTGTTAGAGGTAAACGTACGCTGTGCATAGAGGACAGAGCGGCCGTTGTCAGACGATCATGGAGGTCGTCATGTCTAAAATCTGCATGAAAGAAGCATCCATTATTCGTTTGATGCGCCACGCTTTGTATGAACTCTCTTTGGAGGCCGCAGGTCGTTCTTCCTGTTTAGATATCCTGCATACATTAAACGCACAATTGCCTGATACCAGTTGTACTCAAAATCTGGTGGAGCAGAAGTGTGAAGTATGCACCTTTCCAGACTGTGTCGTGACGCAGGAGCTCATGGCTGTACAAAGGGCACTTTCAGAGGCCTGTAGTGCCAAGGATGCGGAACGGGTCTTTTATATCAACCGTCTCTATGGTTATCAGCGATATACCCAAAGAACAGCTTAAGCGTGTAAACAGAGCCGCAGCGCTAGCCACAGCGACCCCACATCAGATTACCCAAACAGATGACAGTCCTCTATGCGGGCACCTCTTCAAGGTTAAACTGAGGCGGCGCTTGCCTTGGAAGAACGCATCACATGTTGATTCAGCATGCTGGGTAAAGAGAGGGGTGTCTTGTCTTTAACAGATCATGATGCGGGTATAAACATGGGTAGGGGTGGGATCATCCAGGCTGGGCATGCCTTTTTCAAAAAGCGGGTAGGGTGGCTGTTGGAAGATGCTGCGGTGTTATGAGCTGGGTTGGTCTGCCCAGGCAACATGTTCTGTCTATTCTATACAGATTGCGCCAGCTATAAAACATGATGCGGTAGCCTGAGCGTACCGGTCTGTACAGGGTGTAAGCGGTGCGCGCCTGTTGACTGTTTCTTCTACAAACATTGGTTTCCACCGTTTTAGCCTACGTTACAGCGTTACCATGCGGCACTTCTGGTGTGGCTTAGCCGTGAGGTGGTGGCCATGTTTGTCGTTCACTTTGAGCGATGGGATCTTCTGTTCGTGAATTCTGGTGTACACCGTGCCACTCCCCCCCCCTCAGTTAAAGCTGGTGATCCCCCTGCATAAGGGTTGAGTCGGGAGCTGTGTTCAGCGACTTGACCACACCATGGTTGGGCTATGCCCCGTAAGGTCTTTACCTGCTCTCTTTTAGCCGACATCTTCTCGGAACAGGGGTGAGCCTGTTCCAAGATGTGTCATGGCTGAAAAGGTGTGTATGAAAGGTCCTCTCAGGGGATGGCTGTGCCATCAAAAACGCTTGATGTAGACGGCCCGTGTAAAAAGGCGTTTGGATCAATCACAACAGCTTGCCCAGCTGTTGTTCGTGCTGCTTTGGGGATAGGGGAGCGGCGGATGGGTACCTTGATTTGTGCGGGTGGCCGGGCGGCAACCATACGTTGTTGGCTGGCTAAACGGTGCAGGTTATAGCGTCCAGCTCGGTGCCCCTGATCAATGAAGGCCGCTAAGCGGTTTTCATGAGTGATGGCCTGTTCCCAGTTTTTCGGCAGTAAATCTACCCCCAGTGAGCGGTAAATGCGTCCCATGCTTGCTTGAGACTGGGTAAAGGTTCGTCCCAATCGGTGGGCAGATGTGACGGTCTGTGCGCGGGAAATCAGCTCTTCATAGCTACTGAGTTTATAGCTTTTACGCTGTACCGTTAAATGGTTGGCCATGCGTTGCATAACCTGATGGATCTGTTGGGTGACATCATAATCTGCTGTGGCAGCTAAAAAGCCGTCTAGCGACATATGAAGTTGCGCCAATATGGTTACCGCGCGTGTGAGATGTTGGGCATCAGCCAGTTCACGCTCCATTTGAGCGATGGTGATCGGGTGGCCATCATGCCCCCAGGTCAGCATGTTCCAGGATAAGTTCAAGCCAGCATCTAACCAGGAATTATTGATCAAATAGCGGTTGCTATCGTGGTGGCCTCCTGCCGTCAACTGAATGCCCGGCAGCATCTTAACCATGGCTTTACGCACTTCCAGGTTATTGATGCGTTGGCGGTAATCATCTTCCCGTAGCTCTGGGCGGTTGGCCAGGGCAAAGGCCTCTAACACCTCAGCGGGTAAGCGGACAACAGAACCATCTAAAAACTCACCATTGTGAATGCGGGTTTGATAAGGCGTGCCGGGTGCCAAGTGCATAAGGTTGGCCAGTGCCAGTTTGGCTCGAGCCAGCTCATTATGGCTGGCATTTAACTGTTCTAAATGGTCCAACAGTGCCCGTTGTTTTTTTAATAGCTGTACTGGCGGGGCTTCACCTTGGCGTTCGGCCTGTTGCAACAAAAGTAGCTGTTGATTAAGGGCTTGAATGGTGCTGGTGACATGGGGCAACAGACGGTCGGCCAGCACGGCATTCCAGTAGGCTTCACGAACCTCTTCTAAAAGGTTCTGTACCGCTTTACGACGTTGTTGACGTTTAATGAATAGCGTATTGGCCTGCTGTTTGGTCTCTAAATAGCTCAGGCCAAAGTCCAAAGCATTCCATGCCAGGGTAATATCCCCCTGGAAGGTGGATTTTTCACGAGATATGGATGCCGCAGAGGCCCCTTCATTGTAGCTTGAAGGATCATTATCTCGGCTGTTATAGCCTGCATCAAGCAATAGCTGAGGTAGCATGGCCTGCCGGGTTAGCGCTTTTTGCTGTAGAGCCAAAGATGTCTCGTAGGCTTGAATACGCAGCGCTTGGTTGGCTTGTACAGCCTTGGCCATCGCCCCATAGAGCGTGACGGAGGTGGGGCGGTGATCTCTTTGTGCTTGGACAAACTTATGGTCTGAACGTGCCCTTTGAGCGATCTCCTGAGGATTGAGATCTTTGGTCTGGCTGCTGCAACCAACCATTAAAAGCAGCAGCCCGATTAGGACCAGTAGGGGGCGGTTCCATGTTTTTTGTCGGCGCATCATCGGCCTTTACCTCTTAAAAAGGGGGCAATCGAGGACCTTTATACTGCCCTTAGGTAACAGGCAGGCTGGGCCCAAAGATAAAAGCGCAAACTCCACGCCAACTGTCCTTCTTGTGGTAAGGTGTTGAAGGTTAATGGGTAAACGTGTTGTTTGGCGGTAGATTGTCTGTAAGGTAAGGGAGGTTTTTTCCGATAAACCAGGCAAGATGCTTGTGTTCGCACCCTTTTTTCCCAGCAAATAGGGTCGTGTCGCTACAGAAGCTATGAACATGAAGATTTTAAGTCAGTAGCTCAATTAAGGGTTCCGCGCTTAATCCGGTAAGAAGGGGCCTGCAGCAGCAACGATACCGCACCCCGATGCAACGAAGTAGCTCGGTGCATCGGGATATCATTCTCTCTTTTTTGCTTAGGGTGCCCCGTTTCAGTCAAAACAGGGGGGAATAAGTGGGGGATTGCAAAGGGGCGGTGCAACCCTGGCGGCTGTTAGGGCTCTAAAACTCATTACAGACCAGATAGCAGATGGAGAGGGTTATGCGAGCTGAGGATATACTTACCTTTTGGTTTGAAACGCTAAAGCCTGTAGATTGGTTCCGAAAATCAGAGCCGTTGGATCAACAGATTGTGACAGACTTTATGCCCGCTCATGAGCAACTGGTAGCAGGGGAGCTCGTGGCTTGGCGGGATCAACCTGCAGGGTGGTTGGCACAAATTATTCTACTGGATCAGTTTTCTCGAAATATGTTTCGAGGTTCGCCGCAATCCTTTGCTTACGATGCCCTTGCGCTTTTTTTGGCTCAGCAAGCCATTCATGAGGGGATTGCGGATAGCTTCCCCCATGCGCAGCGTACATTTATCTATATGCCTTATATGCATAGTGAGTCTTTACTTATACAAAAACAGGGCCTTATTCTATTTGCTACGGTTGAAAATCCTCGTACTTTCTCATTTGCCCAGCAGCATCATGATATCATTGCACGCTTTGGTCGTTTCCCTCACCGTAATGCGCTTTTAGGGCGGGCAAGTAGTGCTGAAGAACAGGCATTTCTTCAGCAGCCGGGATCATCATTTTAATAATATCGATCTATGGACCTTTGGAAGATAAAAAAAGAGTGCTGAAACAACAGGATATTTGGTGTAGAGTGTCATAATTCGCATGTTTATGTAATGAGGCTATCATGACCAAGTTCTGGAAACCTGCTGTTTATGCTGTGCTGCTAATGTTCCTGGTTTCACCCGTGCATGCGCAGGATCCAAAAACTCTGACATTAGGCTTTATGCCTTATCTCAGCGCCAAAAATCTTTTAGAAAAGTATACCCCCCTGGCACGCTATCTTGGTGAGCAGTTGGGCCAGCCTGTCCGACTGGAGATTGCTCGTAACTACCAAGAGCATATTGAACGTACAGGTAGGGATGAACTGGATATTGCTTTTTTAGGGGGTAGCCCCTATGTCACCATTGGCGATACCTATGGCAAAAAGCCATTGTTAGCCCGTTACGCCTTTGAGGGCAGTCCCTATTTTAGAGCGGTAATCTTTACAGCCAATAACAGTGATATCTCCAGTTTAAAGCAGCTTAAGGGTAAGAAGGTGGCCTTCGGTAATATTAACTCCACCCTAAGTACCCAGGTGCCTTTGTATATGATGATGCAACGTGGGGTTGGGTTAGCACAGCTTGGTTTGCATAAACATTTGCGTAATCATGAAAATGTTCTCCACGGTGTGCAGTTTGGGGTGTTTGATGCTGGTGCGGTGGCTGAGGAGGTGTTCCGTGAACATATGCACCTAGATATCCGTCTACTGGCACACTCCCCCATGCTCTCCACCCATGTTTTTGTCGCCCGTTCAACCATGTCTAAGGGGTTGCAACAGCGTATACGGGATGCTCTGCAAACCTTGCATACCACTGAAAAAGGTGGAGAGGTGCTAAAAAGCATCAACCGTAAACTGTCGGCTTTTGTTCCTGTTAAGGATACGGATTATGATTTGCACCGTAAAATTCTTGATCAGGTTCTTCCTGCCCTTAAAGAACCCTGATGCGCGCCTCCTTTAATACCAAACAGCGCTCATTATTCAGCACCATTATTTTGGTGTTGTCCCTGGTTGTGGGGTCGTTTTCCTATTTTATTTATCAAGAGCAAAAAGACCATCTGAGTGAAAATGAGCTTCAGCGGGTTCAATCTGAGTTGGAGTTGATTGGAGATTTTCTGACCGATGCCATGCTGCGCCATGATTATGTGGAAGCCACCCAGCTTCTGGACCGTTGGCACCAAAAACACCCGGATATCTCATTGCTAAAGGCCCATTTTCTCAATGGCCGTCAACTCTATAAACAACAGCATAGTACCCATGATGCCAATGCCCTTATGGGTGAGAAAAAAGTTCTGTTTGATGAAAATGGGTTGATCTTGCAGCTGGCCTACCACCGCCAAAGTATGTTGGGGGCTCTGGCAGCGCTGCAACAACGGTTGATGGTGTTCTCTATTTTAATGGTGCTGTTGACGGGTTCAATCCTGTGGTATGTGCTGTTCCGTTGGACGTTAAAGCCCATGGAAAAAGAGATTTCACGGCGTACCCAGGATCTTCAAAACTCTATCTCCTTTACCGACAGTATCCTTAACGCCAGTGATACCCAAATGGTGATCCTGGATGAAGAAGGCTGTATTGTGAAGGCCAATAAGGCGTGGAAGCAGAACCAATTTCAAAATGATCACGCCCCGCCTGACACCTACCTGGACAAAAGCTATTTCCAATATTGTCAAAGTACCCTGGCTGGTGAACAGTGTGAAGAAAAGGCCGAGACCGGTATTCGGCAAGTTCTTTTAGGAGAGCGCGAGAGTTTTGTCTTTGATTATGAGTGCGCCAACCTAAAAGCGCGTCGCTGGTACAACATGCGGGTGCACCGTGTGCAGTGGCCTGGAGCGATTCGGGTTGTGATTAGCCATGAGAACATTACCAATATCAAGTTGGTACAAGAGGCTCTTGAGGCGAACCGTGTACAGATGGAGATTTTAAATCGCCACTATCGGGTGCTTAGTCAGTGCCAAATGGTGATCTCCCAATCAACCGAAGAGCAAGCTCTGTTGGATCAGGTGTGTAAGATCATTACCGAGCAGGGGGGCTATGCTTTGGCCTGGGTCGGTATGGCAGACCGAGGCATTGAAAAAAAAGTACGACCCGTTGCCTATCAAGGGTTCCAAAAGGCTTATATGGATCGCCTGGAAGTCTATTGGGATGACTCCGCATTGGGGCGTGGCCCCGTGGGTAGTGCCATCCGTGAGAACCGCCCGGTCATTATTGAAGATACCTCGACAGATCCCCGCTTTAAACCCTGGCAAGATCAAGCCAAAACACAGCAGTTTGTGACCTGTGCTGCATTTCCTCTATGTGGAAAAGAGGGATGTTTTGGTGCCCTGACTGTCTATTCGCAGGATATGGGGGCCTTTGCGGCCGAAGAGGCTTCTCTGCTCTCTGAGCTTGCGGCGAACCTATCACTGGGCATAAAAAATCTGCGGGGACAAACCTACTGGGATCGAACCCGGCATGCGTTGGAAGAGAGCGAGCAGCGCTTGAGCAAAGTGGTGGAGTCATCCCCCGTTCCCATGCTCATGCGGGATGTGAACGGTATTAGTATCAATGCGGCTTTTAGTGAAGTGTTTGGTTATACCAGTGAAGATTTGCAAAGTGAGGCGCACTGGTGGAACTTGGCCGCACCTGAGCCAGAGATGTTGGAGGGGTTGTTAAAAGTTTGGAACAGTGATGGTTCAGATCCTTCTATTTATGAGAAGGTGCATGAGAGCCGAATCCGCTGCCGGGGTGGGCGTTTACGGGATGTTCAGTTTGGGCTACGCCATGTTGGGGATATCACCTTGATGACCCTGTCGGATATTACCCCCATTCGGCACCATGAACGGGAGCTCTCCAGGTTGTTGGACACCTTGGATGAGAATGTGCTGATCACGCGTACAGATTTAGAGGGTAACATCGTCTATGTCTCTTCTGCGTTCAGCCGTATCTGCGGCTATACCAAACATGAGCTGCTTGGGCAGAACCACAGTATTTTACGCCATACTTCAATGAGCGCCTCAGCCTATGACACGTTGTGGGATACCATCCAGTCTGGACAACAGTGGCAGGGTGAACTGCTAAACCGGCGTAAAAATGGGGAGTCCTTCTGGGTGAAGGTGCGGATTTTCCCTTGGTATGATGATGAGGGGGCTATGCTGGGCTATGCCTCGATCCGAGAGGATATCACCGACCGTAAAAATGTTGAGCGTCTCTCGATCACCGATAAACTGACGCAGTTGTACAACCGTCTTAAATTGGATGAAGTGCTGAAGGAGGAGGTCGCCCGTTGTTTCCGCTATAAAGGGCAGCTTTCCATTATTCTTATGGATCTGGATCACTTTAAATCGGTTAACGATACCCATGGCCATCAGGTTGGGGATGCCGTGTTGGTGGATATTGGTGGGATCTTACGAGATCAGGTGCGCCGCAACGATGTGGTGGGGCGTTGGGGGGGCGAGGAGTTTATGGTGATCTCCCCGGAAACAGGTGATGCTGGGGTGCTGGCCTTGGCAGAAAAACTGCGCAGTGCGATTGAAGCGTATGAGTTTCCTGTTGTGGGGCATAAAACCGCCAGCTTTGGCGTGGCGGTGTACGACCTGGGTGAAAAAGAGAAAAGTCTTGTTGCGCGCGCTGATGCCGCACTCTACACCGCCAAAACCCAAGGGCGCAACTTGGTGGTTATGTAGGTCTGTCGGGTACCGTTAGGCTGTTTGTGGTGTGTTGGCTTCGCGGCTGTAGTGGTTGATAATATGGATAAGCTGTACCTTGGTAATGGGTTTGGTAAAGTGGGCATCGCACCCTGAGCTCAGGCTGTTTTGGGCATCCTCTTCCAAGGCGTTGGCGGTGAGTGCAACAATGGGGGTGGCAGGGTGTTTTTGCTCCTCTTCCCACTGTCTAATCTGCCGGGTGGCTTCATATCCATCCATGATAGGCATTTGAATATCCATCAAGATCAGGTCAAAGCGTTTCTGTTTAACCATTTCCAAGGCCTGTTTGCCATGGTAAGTGACGGTTAGGTCATGGCCCAAGGGGGTCAGATAAGCTTTGACCAGACGTATATTCTCCTCAGCATCTTCGGCTAATAAAATGGTGCGGGTCGGTAGCTCTTCAAGGGGTATCGTGGTGGTCGGTTGTTTTTCTTCCGAGGGAAGGGGGGACAGGGGGAGTGTTAAGGTAAATCGACTGCCTTGACCAGGTTGGCTCTCCACCAAAATATGGCCCTGCATCTGTTGCACCAACCGCTGTACAATCGCCAAACCCATACCCGCGCCACCTTGCTGACGAGTAAAAGAACCATCCACTTGATGAAAAGGGTGGAAAATCGCTTGCTGTTCCGCACTGTCAATACCAATACCGCTATCTTGAATAATCAACTCCACACCTTGATAAGGTGCCGGAGCCAGAAAGACCTCAACCTTCCCCTGGTGGGTGAACTTGACGGCATTATCCAGTAAAGCGTGTACCATACGACCAACCTTGGAGGCATCGGCCAAGACACGGTGTGGGGTAGTGGGGGCAACGTTCAGTGTAAAACAGAGCCCTTTTTCTTTCATGGCTGGTTTATGGCGATCGGTTATTTCATGGATAAGCTCGTGTAAATGACAGGGCTGTTCAAGGTCTTGATAGCCCGTCATGCCGGCGAGGGTCAGCATATCATCCACAATCGCCAATAAACCTTTACTGGCTTGGCGTGCGCTATGGAGATAATCCTGGCTTAAGGGGTCTAGGGGTTCTTCAAGCATCAGCTCATGCATGCCCATAATGGCATTAATGGGGGTACGAATTTCATGGCTCATCATGGCGAGGAACTCACGCTTGGCCCGCACGGCTACTTCAGCTTGTTGCTTGGCAATTAACAGTTGATCCTCGCGCTGTTTGCGCTGGGTAATGTCACGGATTAGGGCTGTGAAGGTGGTGTGCCCATCCTGCTCAAAAACACTTAAACTGATCTCAATGGGAAAACGACTGCCGTCCTTATGCATGGCCGTGACTTCTCGACCTGTATTGGACATGCGTTGATCTTTATGATTTAGAAAACGGCTGATGAATTGCTGATGATGGAGGCTGTCGGGCATGGGCATGAGAATATTAACATTCTGTCCCATAATGGCCTCACGAGGCCAACCAAACATCTGCTCGGCTGCAAGGTTGAGATAGGTGATTTCTCCCTCGGCATTGGCACTGATAATGGCATCTTTGGCGTGCTCAAGAATTTTGGTTAGATGTTGTGGGCTTAATGTGCTTTGTTGGTCCATAGCCATGCGTTTCTCATTTTTATAGAGGTATTTAAGCCTTAGCCCCGTTTGGGGTGACTTTTGCCGGAATGGTGGGTTAATTCCCATCATGGAGGGTGAACCCATAGAAATGCTGGGCTAATTCCACTATGAATACATGAACATTAACAAGTAAGTTCTTGCTAAGGCAAGATTTTTCGGTGTAGTTTTATAGGTCATCTTTGGCAGGTTTTTCATAGGTTGCAGGGGGGGATGGTGGAGAACGACGACTGGTTTGAGCCCTATCGTATCGGTGTGCCCATGATTGATGCCGATCACTATAGTCTGTTTCTTGAAGTACGAAAATTTGGGAAGGAGATGCGTGTTGGGCTAAGTCACCAACAGTTGGAAGAGGCGCTCTCTTTTCTTTATACCTATGTAGGCACCCACTTTGTCCGTGAAGAGCAGTTAATGCGGGAGAAAAACTATCCGCATTTTCTCGAACATAAGACACTGCATCATGAACTGAAAAAGGTGGTGTTTGCCGTTCAGAAAGTTTTTCAGACCAACCCGGATCTGGTGGATTGTGACAAGCTGCATACATTCCTTAATGAGTGGCTGCAAGAGCATATTCTTAAGGTGGATGTGGCCCTGGCAAGTTATATGAGTGGGGATGTGACCGGGTTACAGCAGGGGGCTGAGGCCCAAATGCATGTCACGCTGTCATCCGATCAACCCTTGGTGGAAGTTACGGTAAAGGTACCCAAGGATAAACTGCAGGTGATCGAACGTTGCGCCTATGTATTGCAACATGCCACACCGGAAGCACAAGATTTAGAAGAGTTGGCCACTTCAGCCACTGGGATGAGTATGGAAGAGGCTATGCAGCTGGCGGCCGATGTATTAAACAACAAGGATGATTAGAAGGTTGGACGGTCCCAGTAGTCCGCCAGTGCCGTAAGCAGATGTTCGGCTGTCGCTTGTTGAGGAATCACTTGGGCGGCAAAACCCAAAGCCGCCATTTTCTCACCTGTAACAGGGCTTAATGCCCCCAATACCATGTTATCTGGCATAATCGCCTGTTGCATCATCAGCTCAAAGAAGGTGGTGGCGGTGCGGCTGCTAAAAAAGAGTGCGGCATCCACACGCTCTTCCCTTAATAATTTCAAAGCTTGGTCACTTAACCGTTGAGCGGGTACAGCCTCATAGGCTGCAACCGTGGTAATGTGGTGCCCCTCTTCTGCCAGTCCATCGATGAGGGTCTCACGACCAATGGCAGCACGGGGAAATAGAAAGCGGCGTTGAGCGCCCTGCCACTCATTAATCGCTTGTGCCAATGCTTCGCCATCAAAACGGCTGTTGGGTTGGGTAACCTGAAGGCCCCCTTCACGCAGGAGGGTGGCGGTTTTAGGACCAACGGAATAACAGGGGGGGGTGTGGGAAACCACCTGTTCTTGGATGGCCAGCTCTTCAAGGTAGGCACGGGCACCATTGGCGCTGGTAATGAGCACACCGTCAAACTGATCTAAGCTTTGAATGGCATTTTGAAAAGGGCGGGGATCTTCAGCAGGCTGTATGCTCAACATCGGGCTAATTAGTGGTGTGCCACCTGCACGGCGAATGAGTGACGCTGTGGTGTCCGCTTCAGGCTGCGGGCGGGTGACCAGAATAATGCGATCTTTTAGAGCAGTAGGATGCATTGTTCTTCTCTGGCTAGAGATAGAAAAAAGGCGCTGAATGGATATTCAGCGCCTTGATTACATCAGATAACAGCATCGCGGTTATAGACCGCTTGTAAAATTTCCCGGCCACCTTGGCTGAGTAGCTTCTCTGCCAGTGCCACCCCCATGGTTTGCGCCTCTGCGGTGGGGCCTGAGATCTCTTCTTGCAGAACTTTGGTGCCTTCCACTTCGGCCACCAACCCCCGTAGGGTTAAGGTGTCGCCATCCAGTGTGGCAAAACCTGCAATGGGAACTTGGCACCCCCCCTCCAGTTTGGTCAGGAAGGCTCGTTCAGCGGTCACGCGGGCCTGGGTCTCCGGGTGATCCAGCGGCGCAAGCAGATCGATGATACGCGTATCCCCAATCCGATGCTCAATGCCAACGGCACCTTGGCCAACGGCGGGTAGCATCTGCTCAGGCTCCAGATATTGAACCACATGCTCGGTCACTTTCAGGCGTTTGACCCCCGCAGCCGCTAGAATAATGGCATCAAAATTACCATCCACCAGCTTCTGAATACGGGTACCGACATTGCCCCGCAGCCAGTCTAATTTTAAATCGGGACGGTCGGCCTTGATCTGACTTTGACGGCGTAGTGATGAGGAGCCAACCAGCGCACCCTGGGGTAGGTCGGCAATGCTCTTATAGTTCAGGGAGAGAACAGCGTCGCGGGGGTCTTCTCGCTCCAGAATGGGGCCAAGCATCAGACCTTCAGGGAACTCAGCCGGTACATCCTTCATGGAGTGCACCGCCAAATCTACTCGGCCATCAAGCATGGCTTCTTCAAGCTCTTTAACAAACAAACCCTTACCGCCCACTTTGGCCAGTGGTACGTCTAGGATCTTGTCCCCTTTGGTCTTAATACGAACCAGCTCCACGATAATGCCGGGGTGGTGACTTTCCAGTTGGGACTTTACCCACTCCGCCTGCCATACCGCCAAGGCGCTGGCACGGGTACCGATACGAACCAATTGTGCGTCACTCAAGGTGCTTACTCCTCAGAAATCTATATGTGTACAAAGTGAGCATTGTGCCGTTAAAGCGCGGTGATGTCCATAACCGGTTTGTGGTTTATGGGGAAACCTTAGCCGGTAAGGGGGGCGTATATGGAGCTATGGGTTGGACGGGCTGAGTTTTTGTCGATGAAGTTCCAGGTGACTCTTCGGTTTCTTCATCTCAGGGCATGGGCTATGATGGGGCGCGTTTTCCCACACGTCGTGACAGTCAACTGTAAGAATAGGAGAAAAGCCGATGTCTGAGCAGATGCAAAAACAGCCCGCTGTGGCGGTGATTGGTGCAGGCTCATGGGGTACGGCTTTGGCCAGTTTGTTGGCGGGGAAGCTGGATCAGGTCACCCTGTGGGCGCGAGAGCCTGAAATTGTTGCTGGCATTAATCAGACGCACCATAACCCGATTTATGTTTCAGATCTCACGCTTCCCAACAATTTGGTGGCACAGGGTAATCTGGCCCATGTGGCAGCCAACCATGATGTCTTGGTTATGGTGGTACCCACACAATTTTGCCGTGGGGTGTTGGCCCAGCTAAAACCACATGTCAAGCCTGACGTGACCTTTGTTTCAGCCACCAAAGGGGTAGAAACAGCGAACTTGGCACTTATTTCTGAAATTTTTGAACAGATTTTTGATGCGGCTATTGCCAAGCGTACCTGTTATCTCTCGGGTCCTTCCTTTGCACGGGAGGTCATTGCGGGTCAGCCAGTGGCTGTCTCTATGGCAGGTATGGACCAGACCGCTTTGGAAGCGATGCAGGGGCTGTTTTTTTTCCCCCATTTTCGAACCTACAGTACAGATGATGTGGTGGGGGTCGAGCTGGGTGGTGCGTTAAAAAATATTATCGCCATTGCCGCAGGTATTAGTGATGGATTGGGGTATGGGGCAGGGGCCCGTGCAGCATTGATTACCCGTGGTTTGGCTGAGATCGCCCGTTTGGGGCGGGTGTATGGCGCCAAACAGGAGACCTTTGCAGGGCTGTCCGGCATGGGGGATCTGTTAATGACCGCTTCTTCCACCCTCTCACGTAACTACACCACGGGCCATCGCCTGGGCCAAGGGGAGAGTCTGGATGTTATTCGAGATAGCTCCAAAGAGGTCGCTGAAGGTGTAAAAACCACCGAGAGCACCTGGCAGTTGGCCCAGCAACATGGGGTGGAAATGCCCATTACTCAAGCGGTACATGCGATCTTGTTTGAAGATATTCCCCCCCATGTGGTGGTGACCAAACTTTTGAATCGGGATATGAAAACAGAGTCTGCTTAAGCCGTTGCCTTTACAGGGCAAGACTATGATGTGTTTAACATGGGGGCGGCTGAACCATGTATCTGGCGAAGCCTCGAAGGGGTAAAAGGGGCGTGTCATACACGCAAAGAGTGGCCTGAAGATACAGGTACGAAACCCATAATACCTAGGAGGGGGGGGAGGGGTGAGTCCTTGGTGCTTTTTGATGTCCTTACCCAAGCACCAGAAGGTGAGCCGTTAAAGGAAGAGTGACCATGAACTCTAGGGACGTATGCAGACGATGGATTTTAAATATGAATCGTTCTCATTTTTATGTTGCAAATGCGAACACTTCATATTAACTTCCTTGCTCAGATTTTGTCTGCTACCAGGAGTGCATCCATGTTACCCGTGAAACGTTTGGCCTTAACCGCTGTTGCGGCTTTTTCTCTAATCCAGCCCATGGCGGCTCAGGCTTCCGGTGAAGTAAACCTTTACTCTGCCCGTAAAGAAAAACTGATCAAGCCTCTGCTGGATCGTTTTACCCATGAGACGGGTATTACCGTCAATTTGGTTACGGGTAAGGCTGATGCACTGCTCAAGCGTTTAAAAAGTGAAGGTCGCAACTCTCCTGCGGATGTGCTGATCACTACCGATGCTGGGCGTCTGCACCGAGCAAAAGCGGCAGGGGTAACCCAGGCTTTTGATTCAGCCAAGTTAAAAAAGGTGGTACCTGAGGCCTACCGTGACCAAGGTGATCATTGGTACGGCTTAAGCTTGCGTGCGCGCCCCATTATGTATGTAAAAGGTCGGGTTAACCCTGCGGAGCTTTCCTCTTATGAAGGCTTGGCCGATGCTAAATGGAAGGGACGTATCTGCATTCGTTCTTCCAGCAACATCTATAATCAATCCCTCATCGCCTCTATGGTGGCGGCGGATGGTATTGAAAAGGTAGAGGCTTGGGCCAAAGCATTGGTAGGTAACTTTGCACGTCCCCCCAAAGGTGGTGATCGTGACCAGATCAAGGGTGCTGTGGCAGGCCAGTGTGATGTGGCGGTTGCCAACACCTACTACTTGGCGGGTATGTTGACCGGTAAGGATGCCAAGCAGAAAGCTATTGCAGAGAAAATGGTCGTCTTCTGGCCCAACCAAGATGGCCGGGGTGCCCACGTGAATGTATCTGGCGCCGCATTGACCAGCGCCTCTAAAAATAAAGCCAATGGGATCAAGTTGATCGAATTTTTGGCTTCTAAAAAATCTCAGCACTGGTATGCCGAGAAAAATGGTGAATTCCCTGTACGTCATGATGTCGCAGAGAGTGCCACCCTGCACGGCTGGGGTAAGTTTAAGGCCGATACCCTTAACTTAAGCAAGTTGGGTGAGTTAAACCCCGATGCGGTAAAGTTGATGGATCGTGCTGGCTGGAAATAAGCAATAACGCTAGGGGTAGCGTTTGGGGCCGGGTACCCTGCAGAGGGTATCCGGCTTACCTGTTTTAAGTGATGGGCTCTTCTGTAATATTAACGGGCTGCTCGGGAAGATAAATCGGGATCTGTATCTTATTTGTTAAAGGGATTTCTCCATGCCCCCAAGTGCTAAGCTTGCAACGGTTACCTCAGGTTTAAATGGCTGGTCCATTAGTACATCCAGTATTGCGGTGCTGCTGGCACTCCCTGTTCTTGTGGTAACGGGCTATCTGTTTATTCCGGCGGGTGAAGTTTGGACACATCTGGTTGATACTGTTTTAAAAGACTATGTTGAGAACTCCCTGCTGCTTATGTTGGGTGTTGCCATTGGGACCTTAATTCTGGGGGTGGGCACAGCCTGGTTGGCCTCTATGTGTCAATTCCCCGGCCGTAATATCTTTGAGTGGGCTCTGTTGTTACCGCTGGCCATGCCCGCCTATATCATTGCCTATACCTATACAGGTGTGTTGGATTTTAGTGGCCCCATTCAAACCTTCATCCGGGAGTTGACCGGCCTGGGCTACCGGGAGTACTGGTTTCCTGAGGTCCGCTCCTTAGAAGGTGCGGCCATTATGCTGACACTGGTGCTCTACCCCTATGTCTATCTACTGACCCGCGCGACTTTTCTTAACCAATCTCTCTGTGTCATGGATGTCAGCCGTACACTGGGCAACGGTCCGTGGCGTACTTTCTTTACCGTGGCGCTGCCGTTGGCTCGACCGGCCATTGTTGCGGGTCTCTCCCTCGCGCTTATGGAAACCTTAGCGGACTATGGGACCGTTCAATATTTTGGGGTCAACACCTTTACCACTGGTATTTTTAGAACCTGGTATGGTCTGGACAGCGCACCAGCGGCGGCCCAGCTTTCAGCTGTATTGCTGCTTTTTGTCTTCACTTTGATCCTTTTGGAAAGACACAGCCGTAAACGTAACCGTTATCACCAAACCAGCCAGCGTCATCAAGATCTCCGGCGAATAAACCTGCAGGGGTGGGCCAAGTGGGGGGCTTTGCTCTTTTGTGGTGGGGCGGTACTTTTAGGCTTTTTGTTGCCGGCGGGTCAGTTGGCTGTTTGGGCCTTTACGGTCGCTGAAGATCCTTTTGAAGGGCCTTTTCTTGAGTTAATTGTGAATACGCTCATGTTGGGTGGGGTGGCCTCTCTTTTAGCGCTGCTTTTGGCACTGTTTTTAGGCTATGGGCAGCGTTTAAACCGGAAAAGTCGTTTGATCGGTTTTATGGTGCGGTTGGCAGGAATGGGGTATGCCGTGCCAGGTACGGTGATCGCGGTGGGGGTGATTATTCCCTTTGCCTGGTTGGATAATACTGTAGATAGCTGGATGCGTGATCAGTTTGACCTTTCAACGGGGCTATTGCTTAGCGGTACGTTGGTCGCTTTGGTTTTTGCCTACATGGTTCGGTTTCTTGCGGTTTCCTTACAAACGGTTGAGACCGGTCTGGGGAGAATAAAACCCAGTTTGGATGAAGCTGCCCGCTCCTTGGGCTATGGGTCTGGTGCTATTTTGGGGCAGGTACATTTGCCGATCCTTAAAGGATCTCTGCTTACCGCGCTATTGTTGGTCTTTGTGGATGTGCTTAAAGAGCTACCAGCAACTTTGATTTTGCGTCCGTTCAACTTTAATACCCTGGCGGTAAGGGCCTATGAGTTGGCATCTGATGAGCGGTTGGCCGATGCGGCTCCAGCCTCCTTGGCCATTGTGGCAGTGGGGATTATTCCCGTTGTTCTGCTTAGTCTCTCCATTACAAAATCCCGACATAGCAAGTCGTAGAGGTCTCCCATGGAAGAACAGTTACAGGTTATCAATGCGGCGGTAAGTTATGGTGAAGATCCGGTGGTGCATGGGGTGAATTTCACCTTAAAACCGGGTCATATCGGCTGTCTGCTTGGGCCTAGTGGTTGCGGGAAAACCTCCTTGCTACGGGCCATTGCTGGCTTTGAGCCGCTCTCTCAAGGGGAGATTCGTCTACGGGGGGGGGTAGTCTCTCAGCCTGGTCAAACAACCCCGCCTGAAAAACGCCGGGTAGGGATGGTCTTTCAGGATTTTGCGCTCTTCCCACACTTAAATGTAGAACAGAATATTGGCTTTGGGCTAAGGCACCTAAGCCGCAAGGAAAAAAATGAAAGGGTCAGGACGCTCTTAGCGTTGGTGGAGTTGACCGAGCATGGTAAACATCACCCCCATCAACTCTCAGGTGGGCAGCAACAGCGTGTGGCTTTAGCCCGTGCCATTGCGCCCAAGCCTGAAATTTTATTGTTGGATGAACCCTTCTCCAGTATGGATACCGAGTTGCGCGAGCAGCTGGCCAGGGATATTCGCCGGGTGCTTAAGGAGGATGGTGTAACCGCTATTTTGGTTACCCATGATCAGCATGAGGCCTTCACCATGGCGGATGAAATTGGTGTGCTGGGGGAGGGGACCCTACGGCAGTGGGATAGCGCCTACGGGCTATACCACCGCCCACATGATCCTATGGTGGCAGACTTTATTGGCCAAGGTGTGATGTTACCGGGGGTGGTGCAGGGGCGTGAAGGAATTAAAACCTCTTTGGGTTTGATCACCGGTCCCGTTCAGGAGCATTTTACCGACGGATCAGCGGTGCAGATACTTATTCGGCCAGATGATCTGATTCATGATGATCATAGTAGCATGCAGTTGCCGGTCGTGGAGCGTGCCTTCCGTGGCTCTAACTATCTCTACACCTTAAAAACCCCTGCAGATGAGCGGGTTCTATGTATGGTGCAGAGCAGCCATGATCATGCCATTGGGGATGCCATCGGCGTTTACCTGGATGTGGCGCATCTGGCGCTGTTTGAAGGCTAAATGGCTGACTTCTCTGGGGGGGCCACACTCAGTGGTTCTGCTGCCGTGGCTTCATGCATGACCAGGCGTAACAGTCCTTGCGCCGCTTTACCGTGCAGGGCATGGGTAAAGTTTTTGCTTTCCAGCGCTTCCAACTCGGCCAATGACATGCGGGCCAAGCTTGGACTATGCGGCGGCTCAATCATGCCGTGCCAATCGAGTATGGCTAAGGTATCCGTCAATAAATCAGACATGGTGCTTCTCCCATAAAAGGGGGTTCCCTCATGGGTTCTATCTCAAAGGCCATGCCAAGCTAATAAAATCCTGCGTTTAAAATGTAAAAAAGGCACCTGTAAGGTGCCTTTTTTTGTCGATATAGACACTGGGTTGGTGGTTAGGTTGTAATGCCCAATGTCTTGAGTTTGCGGTGGAAAGCTGTTCTCTGCATGCCTACAGCTTCTGCTGTTCGAGAAATATTACCTTCATGCGCTTTAAGCTTGGCTTCCAGATAGAGGATCTCAAACTGCTCTCGGGCTTCCCTTAGGTTCTCACTGGCCATAAGCTCGGCAATGGGGCCGGTCTCTGGGCAGTTTTTACCGGTTTCCCGTTGGGGGGCTACAAAGCGTGGCAGATCATCTGCCCCAATTTCAGGTTGGGGGGCCATAATGGCAAGGCGCTCGACTAGGTTACGCAATTCCCGTACATTACCCGGCCAACGATACGCTGTAAGTAGGTCGATAGCCTCTTTCGTAAAGGTGCGGTCGTGGGAACCCATCCCTGCTTGGCTGTGTAGAAAGTGCCGGACCAGATCTGGAATATCTTCGGTACGATCACGTAGAGGGGGGACATCCAGGGGTACAACATTTAGACGATAAAACAGGTCTTCCCTAAAGCGACCTTCCGCCATCTCTTTACTCAGATCCCGGTTGGTTGCGGCAATAACCCGTACATCAACCTGAATCATTGGACCACCGCCCACCCGCTCAAAACGCTGTTCCTGGAGCAGGCGTAGAATACGCGCTTGAGCTGGCAGCGACATATCACCAATCTCATCCAAAAACAGTGTGCCTTGGTGACCCTCCTCCAACAAACCTCGTCGGTCACCATCACTGCTGCTACCCCCTTGGCCAAAAAGGGCGGTCTCAATACGCTCATCAGGTATGGTGGCCGAGTTTACGCCAATAAAAGGACCATTTGCACGTCTGGATAAGGCGTGAATACGGCGGGCAACAACCTCCTTGCCTGATCCAATTTCACCGTTTATTAATACCCAGCCCTCAGTGGGGGCCACACGCTGGATCTGTCCTTCCAGCCGTTGCATGGCTTTGGAGCTGCCTACCAGTTCATCTACATGGTCCATGCGTGCCTGTAAAGCACGGTTTTGCCGGCGTAGACCCAGCTCCCGAATGGCCCGATCTAGAAGTAACAAGACCCGGTCCAACGAGAGTGGTTTTTCTAGAAAGTCGTAAGCACCCAGGCGGGTTGCTTGCACCGCGGTATCAATGGTGCCATGGCCTGACATCATAATAACCGGTGCTTCACGGTTGTGACTGGGAAGATCAACCGATTTGGCGCCCTCCATATCTTTGATACAGCGCAGGGCCTCAATCCCATCCATGCCTTCCATCCAAATATCAAGCATGATGGCCGAAACCGGTGTTTCAGCCAGCGTGGTTAAGGCTTCTTCAGCGCTGGATGCCTCAAAGACGGTATAGGATTCATCTTCAAGAATCCCCCGCAAAGAGGTGCGGATAGAGGGTTCATCATCAACAATTAGTACGGTATGACTCATGATGGTATCGCGTTTATGTTCTCTTCTTGGCCACCATGTTCAGGCACCAGGAGTTGTTTAGGGCCCGATAGGGGCAGCATGAATTCTACTAAGGCACCGCCATTTGGGGCATCTTTTACCCACAGGCGACCGCCATGGTCTTCAATAATCTTTTTGACGATGGCCAGCCCAAGACCAGTTCCCTTTTTCTTGGTGGTAAAATAGGGTTCAAAAATTCGGTCTTGGCTCTCTGGCGGAATACCTGGGCCATTATCTTCCACCTGAATGTAGACCCCTCGTCCATTTTCTGCGACAAAAGCTCGGATAACAAGAAGATCTGATAGCGACAGGCTGCTTTCTAGTGCGCGGTCATCCTCCATAGCGGCAACGGCATTGGAGACCAAGTTGGTAACCACCTGCTTGACCTGTGCTCGGTCAAACGGAAAAGCCGGTATGGTGTCATCCACATCAATGTCAACCACCAGATCCTTAAACTCGGCATCATGCAGGGTCATGACCTCACGCAAGGTGTCGGGTAGGGAGTCTTTTTTCATATCCGGGCGGGGTAAACGGGCAAAGGTGGAGAACTCATCCACCAATACTTTAAGCTCTTCTACCTGCTGAATGATCGATTCGGTCCCCTCATCCAGAACCTTCCAATCGGCCAAGTCATTCAGTTCAGGTTTTAAATAGCGTCGACGCATACGTTGAGCCCAGAGTTGGATAGGCGTCAGCGGGTTTTTGATCTCATGGGCAATACGTCGGGCAACATCGCTCCAGGCCCTGGAGCGTTGCGCATGCACCACTGAGGTTAGGTCATCAAAGGTGGCAATAAAACCTGGTCCGGCCCGATCAGGTAGGGTTAAACGGGCCAACAGTGTACGGGGGCGATCATTCACATTCATCATGATCTGTACCGATAGCTCACTCATCCCCCCTTCACCACTGTTCTCTTCCAAAGTCATGGCGGTCTCCAGCAAGCTGGAAATAGGGTTAAGCACGGGCTCTGGCATGACCTGTTCAAAATGTTCCCCAACACTTTTGGTTGGTTCCACCCCTAATAGAGACCCTGCCGCAGGGTTCATCAGTGAAATCGCGCCATCCCGGTCAACACTGATCACGCCTGAGCTGATGTTGCCCACCACGGCGGCCATAAACCGACGTCGATCTTCCAGAAGATTATTACTGGCTTGTAGAGCCTGTTGGTTCTCAGCCAGACGTTGGGTCATGGCATTAAATGAGGCCATAAGAGTCGCCAACTCATCATCCCCAGTTACGGGTAGGTTGACCGACAGGTCCCCATCGGCCACTTGGCGTGTGCCCACCACCAGTTCAGTAATGGGTTCAGTAATGGTCTCTGAGATACGAAAACCAGACCAAACAGCCGCTAAAACCAGAAGCAGCGTGATCAAAATTAAGGTGATGGTATGGCTACCGCGTAGCAGACCGTGAGATGCCCCTAATTTATTATAATCCACATAGGTGGATTCAATGGTCTCCATATGGTTAAGCACCTGACCATCGATATAGCGTCCTGTGACCAAGAATAGATCAGGACCAATGCGTATATAGGCCCGAACAATGTTACCGGTATCATTGGTGTGCATGAGGGCACGGGTTGAGTTTTCTGCAATCACCGTTAAATCGGGCGTAGGGTCTTGGGGAAGTTCTCCCGCACGGGAGACATGGGTGCCATCGCCCCGGATTAATGCAATCTCATCCAGTTGCCTAGCCTGACGTTCAACTTCCAACGCTGCAGAACTTGCTTCAGCACCCTGTAAAGAGAAGGTTGAGCTGATAATACGGTTACGAATCATATCCTCAGCATCGTGCCCAACAGAGCGTTGATTCTCACGATAAAGTGCCCGTGAGACCGCCAATGATTTTTCCAGCGCTTGTGAGACCTGATCTGAAAACCAGCTATCGACCCCTTTATTCAACAGCTCAACCGACAATAAGGTAATCACCAGTGTTGGGAACAGCGACAGCGCAACAAACAGCGTAACCATACGGGTTCTTAGCTGTGACCCCGCCATACGCCGTCTACGATCCAGCCACAGCTTGGAGAGGTTACGAATAACCAAAAAACCCAACGTTAAAACCAGGAACAGGTTAACGTAGAGCAAAATCAGAAAGACCGCGCTGTAATCACCACCGCCATCAACGGTGGCACTGCCGTAGAGCCCCCGCCCGACGACCACCGAGGTGACCACAACCCCCAGTAGTAGAATTGTTAACATCCAGCGACTGAAAGGCGAAGCTGAGTTTTTTCCCCGACGCTCGTTCATTGCAGCTGGTACTCCGCCGTTTTGTCATAGGTTAAAGGTTCCCAGAAGGTCAGCATGCGGAAGAGCACCCGAAACATGCGTGAAACCCCCTGGCGATGACGTTCAAACTGACTATGCAAAATAAAATCGGCAAACTGATCAGGTTTGGCCACCACCAAAAGACCATCCAATGTTTTGGATTGAGCCAAAGGTACATAACGGGGTTGGCTTAAAAAATTCAACGCTTCAGAGGGTTCCTGGGTATAGCTTATGGCCTCTTCCGTTAGATCTTCCATCTCATAGCGTTCTGTAATGAGATGAAGTTTAACGCGCCGTTGAATTTGAGCTGCCGCAAACTCATAGTTAGGAAGCCAGCGATTATGCTTAATGAGTGTAAAACGGTAGCTTACCAGAACTGGTTGGCCCGTATTTAGGCGTTCTTTAAGGGTGTTTTTATAGGCTTTGCTCAGTTTGGCCCGGGCGTAGAGCGTATCCCCACGCACCACAGCTTCAACCGACTCTAGCACCGGTATCTGCTCTTCAATGGGCCGGTCTGCACACGCGGTAAGCCAAAAGAGAGGTAGAAACAGCAGTAGTAGTAGGCTGCCCCGAAAGAAAAGAGGACGATACAGTTGTATCGTCCTCTTCCAAATGCGTAGTTGCCAAGCCATGGCAAATCGATCCATCTTAGCTGGTTGCCGTAGCAGGTCGGGCCAGCATGCTGTGGGCAGGCTCCGCCGCTACCACACGGGCCGTTGCTGAGCTGGGGTCACCTTCTACCAGTTCCCAAGCATGGGTCTGGGCCAGCAGAGCCTTTAACAGCAGATTATTCAGTGCATGACCAGAGCGTTCCCCAACAAACTTACCAATAATAGGGGTCCCCAGTAAGTAGAGGTCACCAAGGGCATCCATTAACTTATGGCGGGCAAACTCATCTTCATACCGTAGCCCATCTTCGTTAATAATTTGATAATCACCAATGGCAATGGCGTTATCTAAGGATGCTCCTTTGGCCAATCCATTAGCCTGAAGATATTCTACTTCTTTAACAAAACCAAAGGTGCGGGCCCGGCTGACTTCTTTAACGAAGGCCGTTTCATTGAGGCTAATTCCAACCTTTTGACGCTTGAGTACAGGGTGGTCATAGTCCAGAAGAAAGCTTAAATGAAAGCCCTCACCCGGTTCAAAGCGGGCAATTTTATCGCCATCTTTGACCGTAATGGTCTCTTTGATGCGGATACGCCGTTTGGGTGCTTGTTGGTCAACAATCCCTGCACACTCCAGCAAAAAGACAAAGGGTGCAGCGCTGCCATCCATAATGGGGACTTCTGGTCCATCAATATCGACATAGGCGTTGTCCACACCCATACCGGCAAAGGCAGCCAAAAGATGTTCAATGGTTGAGATACTCACACCATCTTTATTCGCGATGGTGGTGCACAGGCGGGTATCCTTGACGTTCTCGACATGGGCAGGCACCAAAGCACCTTCCAGATCGGTACGACGAAACACGATGCCCGTGCTCTCAGGGGCGGGGCTTAGCGACAGGTAAGCCTTCTGCCCACTATGCATGCCAATACCTGTGCAGCGAACCGTGTTCTTCAATGTTCGTTGATAATGCATGGATAACTCCTCATGGAATAAGCCCTGCCGAAACATGCTTACCCCGTTTGCTCTCATCCGCTTTTTTATTCGCCATAGCGCTCAAAAAAGTCGCATCGGCATAGAATACTACGGACGGCTGCTTATAAGAAAGCAAAAGAGCAAGAATTATGCACAAAAACAGTAGTGAGAAGAAAATAAACGCGGATTTGGGTCTGTTGGCGGGTGTTCAAGGGGGGGCGGCGCCTTCCTTGGCGACCCCGCGAAGGTTTCCCTTCGCTTTAATTGGCAATCCTGCCAACTTCCTTGGATCCAAAACAGCTTCCCTGGGGAAGGTCTTGGATCGATCCCATGAGATTAGGGGCCATCCCTGGCCAAGGCTCAACCAAAGTTGAACCGTCCTTAACTGAAATAACGATATGTGACCCAGCTCACTACCATTCGACTTGGTTAGGCCATGACCCATGCAGGCCATGGCCTAACCACAGATCCTCAGTCCATTTGACGACGCAGGAAGGTTGGGACATCAAAGTCCTCATGCCCACCATGCATAGCGTCCATATTACGACGTTGACGGGACTGGCGCTCTTGGCGCATTTGACGAATGTAGTTTAGGTCTTGAACGTTGGTGTTTGGTACCGCTTCAGCAACAGGCTGTTGCATGGGTTGCTGAACAGGTTGCTCTTGCATCGGTTGCTGCATCATAGGGGCTGCAGGCTGCTGTTGCATGGGTTGTTGTTGAATCGGCTGGCTAGCAATGGCCTCTGTGCTGGCCATCTCTTGTGTTGGGAACGCCATTTGTTCAGCTTGCCCAATACCTGTTGCCACAACCGTTACACGGACACTATCTTCCAACTGCTCATTCAACGTGGTGCCAAATACAATGTTGGCATCTTCATGAGCCATGTCACGTACAACCATAACAGCCTCATCCACTTCTTGCAGCGTGAGGTTGTAACCACCAGTGATGTTAACCAAGACGCCACGGGCACCGTGAATGGATGCATCGTCCAGCAAGGGGCTGGAAATGGCATTGTTAATGGCTTCCATCGCACGACCTTCACCGGTAGCTTCAGCAGCACCCATCATGGCTTGGCCCATCTCTTCCATAACCGTGCAGACATCAGCAAAGTCAACATTGATATGGCCAGGGTGGGTGATCAGATCGGTGATACCACGTACAGCTTGGTGCAGTACATCATCAGCTTTACGGAAGGCGTCTAAAATGGTGGTGTTCTTTCCAACCGCAGCCATCAGCTTTTGGTTGGGAATGGTAATCACAGTGTCTACTTGATCACGTAGCTCTTCCAGACCCTCTTCAGCTTGGCGCATACGGCGCTTGCCTTCAAAGTGGAAAGGCTTGGTGACCACGGCGACGGTCAGAATGCCCAGCTCTTTAGAAATGCGGGCAATAATAGGGGCTGCGCCTGTGCCGGTGCCGCCGCCCATGCCGGCCGTAATAAACACCATATCAGCCCCTTCAATGGACTGACGCAGGCGTTCTTCGGTCTCCATAGCGGCATGCTTGCCTACTTCAGGCTTAGCGCCAGCTCCGAGACCACGGGTGATGTCTTCTCCGATTTGGATGCGTGTTGGAGCCAGGCTTTTGGTCAAGGCTTGGGAGTCTGTGTTGGCTACAATAAATTCAACCCCTTCAAGATGGGACTGAATCATATTATTGACTGCATTACCACCACCACCACCAACACCTACAACTTTGATGCGGGCTTCCAGTTCATCCGTGTGTGCAAACTCGATTGTCATTATTACCCCCTTGGTATTGCGCGTTTATCCGCGTCTATTTTGGGTTTGTTATGGTTATTATTTTGGTTGGTGCATCAAAAGATATCACCAAACCAGGAACGCATGCGTGAAACCACAGATCGGCTGCCACCGACATCATCCTGTGCGAACCGCATGGTAGACTCTTGCCCAAATCGATTGGCATACAGGACCAAACCTGTTGCCGTTGCAAAGCTGGGGTTAGCGATCACATCCGTCAAGCCACCAACCCCTTGGGGTAGTCCTCTACGAACAGGCTTGTTAAAGATCTCCTCAGCCAGCTCCACCATTCCTTCGGTGTTGGAAGCGCCGCCTGTCAACACAATACCTGCGGCAATCTGTTCTTCAAATCCGGAGCGCGCAATTTCACGCTGCACCAGGGTAAACAGCTCCTCGACACGGGGTTCGATAATCTCTGCCAAGATATGTCGACCCAATGAGCGGGGGGGGCGTTCACCAATGCTTGGAACTTCAATGGTCTCGTCAGGGCCCACCAAAGAGGATAGGGCACAACCAAACTTACGCTTAAGCTGTTCGGCCTCACGCGTCGGTGTACGCAGACCAACCGCAATATCGTTGGTCATGTGGTCACCACCAATCGCCAGTACGGCTGTGTGCTTGATATGACCATCGGCATAGATCGCAATATCTGCCGTACCACCACCAATATCCAACAAGCAGCAACCCAGCTCTTTTTCATCATCGGTCAAGCAGGCTTCTGCAGAAGCGAGCTGTTCCAAAATGATATCACCAACATCCAAGCCACAACGGTTGGCACATTTTACAATATTTTGAGCCGATGCCACTGCACCGGTGACCAAATGCACCCGAGCCTCTAAACGCACACCCGCCATGCCAAGTGGGTCTTTAATGCCCTCTTGGGCATCCAACACAAACTCTTGTGGAATGACATGAAGAATTTCACGATCCATAGGAATGGATTGGGCCCGCGCAGCATCCAGTACACGCTGGATATCTGTAGCATGGACTTCATTATCTTTTGTCGCAACAACCCCTTCCGAGTTATTGCTGGCGATATGTGCACCGGCGATACCCGCATAGACCATGCGGATCTCAACACCGGCCATCATCTCAGCTTCTTCCACCGCCATGCGGATGCTCTCCACGGTGGAATCGATATCGATCACCACACCTTTGCGAAGACCCCGCGAAGGGTGGGTGCCAAGGCCGATAATATCCAGACGGCCATCGGGTTGCACATCTGCGACAATGCAGCAGATTTTTGTGGTACCGATATCCAGTCCGATAATCAGGTTTTGGTCATGCTTGGCCATAATACCTTAGCCCGGTTTTGCCGTCGTTAACTGCGTTCTGTTGATGTCTGAAGTGTCTGTTAAGACCAAACAACAACCCTGTTTACTGCCTCATTTGACCAGTTAGGTCTGAGGTTTAACTACTGCCCGCCCGGTGACCCGAAGGTCAATCTGACGAATGCTGCGTTTTAAAATACTGTAGCGGTCCTGCAGTACTTTGAGCTTTGCGAGCTCTTCATCCATACGGGCCGAGTGCAACAACTTTACGCCCTTACGGGTGTAAAGTACCCAACGCCCACCCGGCAAACCCACCGCTTCAGAGAGTCGCTGATAGATCCACTGATTACGCTGTAAACGTTCCACCAGCCAGCGAATCAAAATCGGCTTTTCCGACTCTGGTGCATAATCCACGGTCACAACAGGCAGTGGCATAGGATCACCAATGGTCAACGGTTTGATGCGTTCACCCCGTTGATCCACCAGATAGAGTTGCTCCCCTTTTTTGGTCATGCATAAAGGAGTTTTCTCTTCCAGCTCAATAACCACCATGCCAGGGAAAATACGCTCAACACGCGCATTTCGTACCCATGGATAGGCCAGCAGCTGCTTACGCAGTTGTTTGGGGTGAACCGTCAGCAGATTAACAGGCTGATCCAACCCTAAATCTTTTATGAGTTGAGCGACATCGGTGTGCTTGTTGCCAAGAACACGGACATCCTCCAGGGGAAAGCGTCCAGGTGCATGCAGGGTCTGCCAACCCCAACCGAACCCGACAAGGAGAAGTACTGCCAGTAACGCTCCCTTGATTTTTTTTGGGTTCATACAGTGTGACCCAATCTTTTTTAACCGTACGTAAGGTCATTACGCAACGGATGTTGCCAGATTTTTATTTTAAATGCGCACCGTGGAGCATGCGCTCTGCTAGTTGAGGAACCTCAAGACCCGCTGCCCGGGCTGCTTTGGGTGCCAAACTGTTCTCTGTCATGCCAGGGATGGTGTTTAACTCTAACAACCACGGTGTTCCCTCAGCATCCAGGATGAAATCCGCCCGTACGAGCCCGCGACAGCCGGTGATATAGTAGGCAGCTAAGCCCATTTTCACAACCGTCTCTGTGGTCTCTTCATCCAGATTAGGGGCAGGGACCAAATAATCGGTCATACCTGCGGTATACTTACTTTTAAAGTCGTAAAAGCCCTGTTTAGGCACAATCTCAATGATGGGAAAAGCTTCACCATCTAAGATCGTCAAGGTTAACTCACGTCCCTCAATGGCGCGTTCAACCATGCACCGGCGAGAGACGGTGAGTGCTTTCGCGACACCGCGAATGAGATCATCTTTACTTTCAGTCCGGCTAATGCCAACGCTGGAGCCTGAATCAAGCGGCTTAACAAAAGCCGTGCCGGGGAAATCGCCCAGGAAATTGTCGACCAGTTCGTCGGCTTCTTCATGGTCACCGGCCAGCTCAACCCAGGCGGGTGTTGGTAAACCTTCGCTATGAAACAGGCGCTTTGTCAGCCCTTTATCCATGCAGATGGCCGAAGCTGTCACGTTTGGACCGGTATAGGGAATGCCCATGAGTTCCAGCAAACCTTGAACGGTGCCATCTTCCCCCATCGGACCGTGCAGGGCCAATACGGCCACTTCAATACCTTCGGTCTCAAGGACGCGGGCCAGGTCACGACCGACATCAATGGCAACAACATCATATTCGAGGGAGGCCAAGGCATCATAAAGGGTCTGGCCGCTCTTTAGGCTTACTTCGCGCTCATCGGAAAGGCCACCGTAGAGCACACCAATTTTTTTAAGTTTCCAATCCATGGTGTCTCTCAGCGCTTTCCAAAATGGGGTGTGCCAACGTCAAATGCCCGCTTGATGGCAGCCTGTTGGCCGCAGCGGGTATCGCACGTGCTTAATGTAGATGTGGAGTGCGTGCTCAACAATTCTACTCTTGCCAAAGGTGGACAAACCCAAAAAAACAGACTCATCCCTCGGTCTCTTTGTAGAAACCATCTGGTCTGAGAATGCCGATTTCCAGTGTCATTTTGACACCAGATTGCTGCGCCACCCGGGTTCTGGCCAGCTCAATTAGTTCCTCCATGTGCGTGGAGGAGGCTGCGCCCAGGTTGACGAAAAAGTTGCTGTGCTTTTCGGAAATTTGCGCATCACCAATACGGTGGCCGCGCAGTCCCGCTGCATTAATCAGCTTCCAGGCCGCTTCCCCAGGAGGGTTGCGGAAAATGCTGCCAGCTGAGGGATACCTCAACGGCTGTGCCTGGGTCCGTTTTTGGTTGTTGGCCCGCATCTGCGCCTTAATGGTCTCTTCATTGCCCTGGGTTAACTGAAACCGGGCAGAGATGAAAACCCATCCTGTGGGTAGGTCGCAATGGCGGTATGCCAAACCAAGTTCTTGACTATTTCGTGTGTGCAGATTGCCATCCGCATCCATCAGTTGTGCATCAAGCAGAACGCTTTTGATGTCTCCACCATAGGCTCCTGCATTCATGCGTAGCGCACCGCCGATAGAGCCAGGTATACCCGCCATAAAGGCGAGACCTGATAACCCGTTCTTTCGCGCCACATGGGCGGTTTTACGGGTAGGGGCTCCAGCACCGACACGCAAGATACCGCCATGGGTATCCTGATGTTCAACTTCGATGGCATTGAGGGTATGGGTCAAATCGACCACCACGCCATGAAACCCGCAATCATCCACCAGGAGGTTGCTTCCCCCTCCAAGAATGAACCGAGGAAGGTCCCTCGGCCAGGTGCGGTAGAGCCGGCTTAGTTCACCTGGACCACTCGGTCGCACGAGCCATCGTGCGTTGCCTCCGATTTTTAGTGTGGTCATAGGTGCCAGCGGCACTTCTTCCAGCGTGGCTATGTTAAGGTCGGAAAAGGGCCCGTGACTTCCCATCATCCGTTTGCCACCTCGCTTGATACTTTAAACCAAAACAACCCCTGCTCGAAGGGGGATTAGTGCTCTAGACTGTTTTTTTTTGTAACAAGCGGAAAAGATAGCCATTAAAATAACATTCACATCAGTGAATATGCGTTATGAATGGTCGCTATTTCTGAGACTTACTCACTTGCTTGTTTTTTCCAACCATCCGCAAAGGCGTGTGCACGTCGGCTGATATCGCCAGCTCCTAAAAAGACGACGACATCATTCGGTTGGAGTTTTCCTTCTAAATCCAACCCCCAACGCTCATCATCCGCCAGTAGGGCGACATCCCCTTCTGTGTGTCGACGTATGCCCACAACAAGCACCATGGCCCCCTGTTCACCGAGGGGTCCTTCAGGGGGCTGCTCTCCCGCACGAAAAATTTCATCCACCAAGATCAGATCGGCATTTTTGAAACAGCGGAAAAATTCATGCATATGATCCAAAACACGGCTGTAACGGTGGGGTTGAAAGACGGCAACAACCCGCTTGTCTGGATACCCTTTACGCACCGCCTCCATGGTTGCTTCAATCTCTACCGGATGGTGGGCGTAGTCGTCAATAATGGTGATGGTGGATTCTTGATGGAGCAAGTCAAAGCGACGTTGCACACCGCCAAAGCGTGAGAGAGCTTGAGCGCATCGATCCCAGGGGACTTCCAGCTCCATGGCGACCGCCAGTGCCGCCAGTGTATTGGAGACATTATGACAGCCCGGCATGTTGAGGGTGATGATGCCTAAACTGTGACTCTGAACGCCGTCTGGATGGTGGCGGTCATGGCGAATGACTTCAAAGTGGGTGGCAATGCCCTCTTGCCGGATATTAACAGCTTGCAGATCTACTTGGTCGGTCAGACCATAGCTGATAATGCGTTTGTCCAACATCTCTTCCGCCAGTAGGTTGACCTCAGGGTGGTCACCGCACAAGACGGCCAACCCATAAAAGGGAATTTTGGCGACAAATTCGCGGAACGCATCCCTTACGGCATCAAAGGTGCCGTAGTGGCTCATATGCTCCGGGTCCATATTGGTCACAACCGCAATGGTCGGTGAGAGTTTCAAAAAAGAGCCATCACTCTCATCAGCTTCAGTCACCAAAAAAGCGCCCTGACCTAAGCGGGCATTGCTCCCTAGCGATTTTACAATACCACCGTTCACTACGGTGGGGTCCATATCTGCACTATCCAAGAGGGTGGCGACAAGAGAGGTGGTGGTGGTTTTGCCATGGGTGCCCGCGATGGCGATGCCATATTTTAAACGCATCAGCTCAGCCAGCATCTCCGCACGGGGAACAATGGGAATGCGTTGTGCCCGCGCGGCCACTACCTCGGGGTTGTCAGCTTTAACGGCGGATGAGGTCACAACGGCATCCGCGCCCTCAATGGCATCTGCCGTATGACCCTGTTGGATCACCGCACCTTGGTTGCGCAAACGCACAACATTGGCGTTCTCGGACAGGTCAGAGCCGCTGACTCGGTAGCCCAGGTTCAGCAAAACTTCGGCAATCCCGCTCATGCCGATGCCACCAATGCCCACAAAGTGGATATGTTGAATCTTGGGATACACCGATCTTCCCCCCCCAGCAAAAGGGTGCCCTGGTAGGGAACCCGCTGCAGACTGTATACACAGTCCGTTATACATATAATCAGATCATGGTCTCTAACAGATCAGCAATGGTGCGATCTGCTTCAGTCCTGGCCTGGCGTCGGGCATTGTTGCCCGTCGTTTTCAGTTGTGAAGGTTCCATGATCAAGGATGTGATAAACGCCTGTAGCCATGGGACATCCAGTTTTTCTTGACGACGTAACCACCCCGCTTGGTGATTGCTCAGTGCAGCGGCATTGGCGGCTTGATGATCATCCGCCGCATGTGGGTAGGGCACCATAATCGCTGGGCGACCCGTTGCCGCAAGTTCAGCCACCGAGGTTGCGCCACTGCGGCAGATAACTAAATCAGCCTGAGCATAGGCCGATGCCATATCTTCAATAAAAGGCGAGGCAACGGCTTGAATGCCCATCGTAGCGTAACGGCTTTGCAAGGCTTGGGGGTCTTCCCCTCGCACCTGCTGGGTGACCTCAATGGGCGCACCATTTTCTGCCAACGGCGAGAGCGCTTCAGGAACCATTTCCGAAAAAATGGAAGCACCTTGGCTCCCCCCAAACACCAAAATACGAAAAGGGCGTTCTGTACTAAACGTTTTGGGGATGACCAGGTCAGGCACCTGGGTTAAGCTCTGGCGCACAGGGTTACCTGTAAAGGCGCAGGATTTTCCCTCAAACTGTTCGCAGACACCTTCAAAGCTCACCATTACCTTGCCGGCCAGGCGGCTCAATAGGCGGTTGGTCAACCCTGCGCGGGCATTTTGTTCATGCAGAGCCATGGGAATACCCAACAGCTTGGCTGCCATCATCGCGGGCGCAGAGGCGTAACCCCCAACCCCGAGCACGACGTGAGGATTGTAGCGTTTAAGAATGGTTCTGGCTTGCCATATGGCGGGGAGTAAACCCAAAACCGTCAGCAGTTTGTGGCTTAGACCTTTGCCCTTAAGTTGGCCAACCGTCAGGCTGTCTAGCGTATAACCTGCCTCGGGAACCAGGCGATTTTCCAAGCCTTTTGTGCCCCCAATAAAATGGACTGACCCAGGCCCATGTCTCTCCTGCCATTGTGCAGCCACCGCCAGTGCAGGGAACAGATGCCCCCCTGTGCCACCACCCGTAATCAGCAGACGTTTTGCCGTATCAGTCATGCTATACCGCCGCAGGTGAACGGTTGGGGTCTTTAGGTAGGGTGCGCGAGAAAGCGAGCAGCAGTCCAATGGCGCCTAGAGTAATAATCATGGAAGAACCTCCATAACTGACCATGGGGAGCGTCAAACCTTTAGGGGGTAGCAACCCCATAACCACTCCCATATTGGCCAAACTTTGAGAGCCAATCAACATGCCCAGGCCCGCGGCCGATAGCGAGACAAAACGAACCTCACTGTTACGGGCGATCCGAAAGGCCCGCCAGACCAGTAGAGCAAAGAGTGCAATGATCAGTAGTACCGCAGCCAAGCCGAGCTCTTCGCCAATAACCGCAAAAATAAAGTCAGTGTGAGACTCTGGCAAGTAAAACTGTTTTTGCTGGCCTTCGCCCAAGCCGGTACCACCCAGGCCTCCGTTACCAAAGGCGAGTAGCGATTGCACCAACTGAAAATCGGTTCCCAGAGGATCGTCCCACGGGTCTAAAAATGACATAACCCGTTTTAGGCGATAAGGGGCCATCATGACACCAATCGCTGCAGCAGGCAGTGTGGTGGCCAGCATGGTCAAAATCCAACCAATGCGAATACCGGCCACAAAGATCATGCCCAGCATAACCGCACCCACGGTCAGGGTGGCGCCAAAGTCGGGCTCCGCCATCAGCAAAGTCGCAGCGATGGAGAAGAGTGCAATGAGTGGCAGCAGGCCGCCCTTGATGCGGTTGACCCGTTCAGGGTCTGCCGTAAGGAGGTGGGCAACGTAGAGAACCATGGCTACTTTAAAAGGCTCGGATGGCTGCACATTGATAAAGCCCAGGTCCAGCCAGCGCTGTGCGCCACCACCTGCACGACCAATACCGGGTATAAGGACCAAAACCAAGAGTAGCAGGCAGATCCAAAAGCCAATACGGCCCAGGGTACGGATGGTCTCTAGCGGCATACGGGCTAACGTCACCATAAGGACTAAGCCGATACCCGCATAGATCATATTGCGGATGGCAAAGTGTGTGGGATCGCCATAGAGGCGTAGCGACATGGGGGATGAGGCGGAAAAAACCATCACCAGCCCGGTCGTCACTAAAATCATTGCAATAACGGCAATGAGAAGATCATAGGGTTGATTGCGTAAATCCATGATGCAAACCCGTTAACAACGTGCTTCCGTGCACTTTTTTTGGAGGGATGAGGCGTCGCGTCTTCGGCTATGTTAAGGACGTCAATGCCTCAACCGCTTGGCAAAATCGTCTACCACGATCCTCGAAATTGCGGAACATGTCAAAGGATGCACATGCCGGAGAGAGTAAAACTGTCTCTCCACGATGGGCCAACCTCTGTGCTGTCGTCACCGCATCTTCCATGGAACCGGCCCGATGAATAGGGGTATCCCCTTCAAAAAGTGCGGCCATTTCTTCCGTCGCATCCCCAATTAAGATCAGATGACGGGCATGTTTTTTAAGCAGTGGTTTTAGCGGTGCAAAATTGGTCTGTTTGGCTTTACCACCCGCAATAAGCACCACGCCACCTGGAAAAGAGGCTAAAGCCTCCATCACAGCGCCAACATTTGTGCCTTTGGAATCATTAATATAGGCAATGCCGTCTAGTTCGCGTACCCATGCCATGCGGTGCTCTAAACCAGGAAACTGGGTAAGTACGTGACGGATATCCTCATGGCACGCACCAGCCTCCAGCGCAATGGCTGCTGCCGCAGCGGCATTGGCATGGTTGCAGCGGCCATAAATACGCATCTCTTCTAAGGCAATAATGGGCTGGGGGGCCTCAGTCATCTGTCGGTGATCCCATAACTGCCCATCGTGCACATACACACCGCCAGCGACGGCTTTTTTTACCGAGAAGGGAATAACCCTGGGTGCCGAAGGGTGGCCTAAAATATCCCGGATAGGGTCCAGCGCTGGATCATCCGCATTGATAACGGCTCGATCTCGCTGGGTTTGGCGTTGAAAAATACGTGCTTTGGCCCGTAGGTAGCCTTGCAGCCCATCGTAACGGTCTAAATGATCGTCAGAAAGATTCAATAAAGCCGCGACGCGGGGCTGGAACCCTTCAATGCTCTCCAGTTGAAAAGAGGAGAGTTCCAGGACGTAACGCTCAACCGAAGGGGCCCAAAGAGAGAGCGCGGCCTGCCCCAAATTACCACCGGTACGTGTGAGCCCAGCTAGACGATCCAGCATTAAGCCCACCAGGGTGGTGACGGTAGATTTACCGTTTGTACCGGTAATGCCGACAAACTCAGCATGTTCGCTTTGTCGAAACAGCAGCTCAATATCATTAATGACAGGAACACCGGCCTGAATGGCCTCCTGTATCGCTGGATGAGCGCGGGGAACACCTGGAGAGAGGTAGATCTCTTTACACTGGGCCAGGGTAGGGCCATGCAAGGGTTCAAAACGGCTGGTGACCTGTGGCTGTTCAGCCAAGATCGCGTCGCGCCCCGCAGCGGCTCCTTCATCCCAGGCCAAAATGGCAAGGTTCTGACGGGCCAAAAACGCAACCGTCGCCATGCCGCTGCCACCCAAACCGATGACGCAGCGTGAAGGTAAGGCGCTCATTTAACGTACCTTCAGGGTGGCCAAACCAATAAGGGCCAGAATAATAGAGATAATCCAAAAGCGCACAATGATCTTAGGCTCTGCCCACCCTTTTAGCTCAAAGTGGTGATGCAGCGGGGCCATGCGAAAAACCCGCTTGCCGATAAGCTTAAAAGAGGCCACCTGAATAATGACCGATAAGGTTTCAATTACAAAAACCCCACCAATAATGGCCAGTACAATTTCATGTTGTGTCATGAGGGCCACGCTACCTAAAGCGGCGCCCAGTGCCAGTGCACCGACATCCCCCATAAAGACTTGGGCGGGATAGGTGTTGAACCAGAGAAAGCCCAATGCTGCACCCACCATGGCTCCACAGAAAATAGCCAGTTCGCTGGCCCCAGGAATAAAAGGAATCCCCAGGTAGTTGGCAAAGTTGTAGTGGCCTGCGGCATGGGAAATAAGTGCAAAAGCGGCGGCTGTAAACATGGCGGGGCCAATGGCCAGGCCATCCAGGCCATCGGTTAAATTGACAGCATTACCACACCCCACCACCACAATCACGGCAAAGGGAACGAACCACATGCCCAGGTCAATGACCAGATCTTTAAAGAGAGGGAAGGCGAGTTTGCCAAAAACTTCTGGATTTACATGAAGTTTTAGTGCTAAGGCAATGCCAACAACAATCAATGTTTGAAGGATAAAACGGGTGCGCCCTGGCACCCCTTTGGGATTTCTATGGATCAGTTTAACCGCATCATCCCAAAAGCCAATGGCACCAAAACCAAAGGTGGCCAGTAGCGTAAGCCACACATAGGGGTTGGTTAACTTGGCCCATAACAGGGTAGCAACCAAAACAGCAATTAAGATAAGCGTGCCACCCATGGTGGGGGTGCCTGCTTTTTCAATAATATGCCGTTCGGGGCCATCTTGTCGGATGGGCTGACCCGTGCTTTGTAAGGATTGCAGCTTACGAATAAGCCATGGTCCTAGCATAAAAGAGATCAGCAAGGCGGTAAGAATCGCCATGATGGTGCGAAAGGTGACGTACTGAAACAGGTTGAAGACGGTCCATGTCTCATGCAGAGGGTAGAGCAGATGATAAAACATGCTTTAGCCAACCTGTTCTATTCAAAGGTATCTATTAAGATTTTAGGGTGTCAACTACGCGCTCCATGCGCATACCGCGGGAACCTTTGATCAGCACCGCATCCCCTTCGCCCACACATTGTGCCAGATCATCGGCCAATGCCACAGGGTCGGTGTTGTGAAAAACGCGTATCCCTGGTGCTTTTTCCAACTCTTGCTTTAGAGCGTGCATCTGGGGGCCAGCCAAAAAAACCCGCTGAACATCATGGGCCACCAAATCTTCAGCCAAACCCGCATGGAGTTGTTCGGTGCTCTGTCCCAGCTCTAGCATATCGCCCAGTACCGCAAGGCGATGATCTTTTGGTGCCATTTGGGCCAGAGCTTCAATGGCTGCTTTAACGGCCCCAGCATTGGCGTTGTAGGTGTCGTTAAGAATACGACAGCCATGCCTGCCTTTAAGCACATTACCGCGGCCTGATTGCAGTTTAAAACCGTTAAGGCCTGCAGCCATATCGGCCATTTCAACGCCAGAGGCATAGGCTGCAGCGCAGGCTGCTACGGCATTTTGCCAAAGGTAGGCGCCAAAGCCGGGCAGGGTAACCTCAAACTGTTGCCGGTTGGGCAGTGTGATCAGGCTCTGCATGCCAGTATCACGCAGTGTCGGGGGCGTAAAGGTGATATCGGCACCGCTGTTGTCGATGCCAAAGGTCAAGATCGTGCAGGAAGCTTTGGAGCGTAGCGTGGAAAAATGCTCATCCCCGATGGGGAGAATGGCCGTGCCATGATTTGGCAGCGCTTCGATCAGCTCCCCTTTGGCGTGGGCAATGGCAACCAGTGCGCTCTGTAGTGTTCCATCTCCAAACCCTTCCACATGCGCAGGCATAATGTTGGTGACGATACCAACCTGCGGCTGAGCGATTTGGGCTAAGTGGGTGATCTCATCGGCGGCACTCATTCCCATCTCAATCACAAGGTGGGTGCGATCCTGGGCGGTGTTGAGCAGGGTTAACGGCACGCCAATGTGGTTGTTTAAGTTGCCGCGGGTGA
The DNA here is from genome assembly GCF_036689865.1 of Magnetococcus sp. PR-3. Classification (NCBI taxonomy): domain Bacteria; kingdom Pseudomonadati; phylum Pseudomonadota; class Magnetococcia; order Magnetococcales; family Magnetococcaceae; genus Magnetococcus; species Magnetococcus organivorans. Next base: position 65,091 of record NZ_JBAHUQ010000019.1, on the reverse strand, counting down.
TGCCGGTCCGATAACGGTGGCTAAGAATGAGCCCCAGCATCTCTTTGACGGTGGTTTTCCCCGATGAGCCGGTTATGCCTACTGTATGGGCGTTCAGTTGTTGCCGCCAAGCTTTGGCCAGCTGTGTCATGGCCGTCAGGGTATCTGGGACTTCCCAGGCTGGGATCGGTAGAGGGTGTTCTGGTAGTTGACTGCAGATAATCCCCGAAGCTCCCGCAGAAACAGCCTGATTTAAAAAGAGGTTTGCATTAAAATTAGGCCCTGAGAGCGCCACAAATAGAGCGCCAGATTGGAGGGTTCGGGTATCACTAGACAGGCTGTGAAATCCCACCGGAAGGGCGCCATCGGTGGCATCCAGACGTCTGGCTTGTAACGTACCTTCCAGCAGAGCCGTTGTGATCAATGGCTATGCTCCTGACGCATAGCGGCGCGACCTTTAAGCGCCTGACGGGCCATCTGTGAATCATTAAAGGGGCTTGCACCATTGGGGCCTACTTGGGTCTGTTCATGCCCTTTTCCTGCAATGACAACGGTATCGCCATCTTGAGCGTTGACGATGGCGTATGTGATGGCATCGCCGCGATCTTCCATCTCTTGTACATTGCGGTTTCGGCAGCCCCGCATAATTTGACGACGGATCTCGGCAGGATCTTCACTGCGTGGGTTGTCGTCCGTCACAATGGGAAAGTGTGAAAGGCGCCCTGCGCACTCCCCCATATGTGGGCGTTTTCCCTGATCCTTATCACCACCGCAACCAAACACAACCCATAGTTTGCCACGGGTCAGGGGGCGAAGGCTGGAAAGTAAACGGTCCAGCGCGTCGGGTGTATGGGCAAAGTCGACAAGAACCGAAAAGGCCTGCCCTTCTTGAATATGCTCTACCCGGCCTGTTACAGACTGGAAGCGGTTTAATCCTTCAGCAACAGTTTCCAGGTTTAAACCGATGCCCAGACAGGCCGCAGCGGCGGCCAATGCGTTGTCGAGATTAAAGCGGCCAGGGATTTTTAGGTCGACTGGTGCAGCGTTGTTTTTCTGCTGAATAATAAACTTGGTGCCATTAATGGCCGCTTGAATCTGTTTGGCATACACACCTTGGCGGGCAACCCGACCATAATTTTGTACCGCGACCCCTTGCTCCCGACAGATGGCATTGAGTGCCTGCGCGTGTGCGTCAGAAGCGGGTAGTAGAGCCAGTTTGGGGTGGTGTTCACGGAACAGCTTGGCCTTGGCCTGAAAATAGGCGCCCATATCACCATGGTAGTCCAGGTGGTCTCGACTGAGGTTGGTAAAGAGCGCAACCTCAGGCTCAATGCCAGCCAGACGATGTTGATCAAGGGCGTGAGATGAAGCCTCCATGACCAGCCATTCACACCCCTGTGAGACCATTTCAGCCAAAAGGCTGTAGAGCGTAATGGCATCTGGTGTGGTGTGGGTGGTTGGTTGCATCTGGCCATTAATATCAATACCAATGGTGTTCACCAGCCCTACTTTAGCGCCACTGTGACGTAAAATGGTGGTACACATGGCTGCGACCGTGCTTTTGCCATTGGTGCCGGTTATGGCAATGGCTTTAAGCTTTTTTTGGGGGTACCCATAAAAGGCCGATGCTAGATAGGCCAAAATGCGTCTGGGGTCTGGATGGATCAGTTGAGGGATGTCAGGAGAGAGGTTGGTGGTGCCATCATGTAAAATGGCTGAAGCACCTAACTCCAGGGCTTGATCAATATAGTTCCGTCCATCCGCCTGACTGCCTGTTATAGCGGCAAACAGGGTGCCGGGTTCGCAGGTACGGGAGTCATTGCTCAACTGAACAATGGAGGTTTGTGCCTCCCCTGTCATGTTGAGTTGCTCAATTTCCGAGGTGAGGCTTGCCAAAGTATGGGTCATATATTTATTGCAGCTTGAGGCGAATTTGCCCCTGCTCCACCTCTTCCACCAGTTGAACCTTGCCGGATCCTGAGACCAGTGGAATGGTCTCCTTACGTGTAAAGACCTGCAGCGCATTGGCTAAGCTGGTGTTCTTCACGTCACTGGGATCTTTGGTGTCACGACCGGGTTTGAAAACATACCCATCAATGGGCGGTAGTTTCATCTTTTTGCGTTCTTTGTCGGCTTCGGGCAGTACGGCTAACAAGGGTAGAACCTCTTCTGCAATCTCTTGAAAGACGGGAGCTGCAACCTGGCCACCGTAGTAGCGCTTGCCCTGAGGCTCATCAATACTCACATAGATAACCAACTGGGGGGTTTGAGCAGGAACAAAGCCCACAAATGAGGAGAAGTAGCGGCGGTCATACCCTTGGTTTTTAGGGCCTGCCTTACGGGCGGTGCCTGTTTTACCTGCCACTGTGTAGCCCTCAACCGCTGCTTTGGGGGCGGTGCCGTTGGGGTCGACAACCCCTTTGAGGATGGTACGCATCATTTTGGAGGTCGACGCGTTGATCACCCGCTCTGGCTTGGAGGGTTCGGCCAGTAGTGGATGCCCTTTAACCACCTGACGTGCCACCAAACGAGGGGGGTAGAGCAAGCCACCATTGACCACAGAAGCGGCTGCCGTTGCCAGCTGTAGGGGGGTGGCCGTAATGCCATACCCGTATGAACGGCTGGCAAGACCCACCTTGCGATACTGACTGACGTCGGGAATGCGCCCTCGTGCTTCATAGGGGAGTTCCACGCCGGTCCCTGAGCCAAAGCCAAACCGTTGTAGATAGGCTTCTTGAGCTTCCAGTCCTGTCATTAGACCAATTTTAGCCGCACCAATGTTTGAGCTTTTTTGTAGGACTTGAGCCACGGTTAAAATTTTATGGCGCTTAAAGTCCCGTACGGTACGGTCGGCCACCCGAAAACGACCATTCTCGGCATTAATCAAACGGTCTGGGGTGATGATGTTTTTATCCAGCGCCGCAGCAACCGTAAAGATTTTAAACGTTGAACCCGGTTCATACGTATCCATAATCGCCCGGTTACGGCGTTGGTGATCTTGGCTGTGGCGTAAATTGTTGGGGTTATAGCTGGGCTGGTTGACCAGAGCCAGAATTTCCCCATTGTTGGGGTTCATCACCACCACTGTGCCGGCTTTGGCGTTGGTGCTGCGTACCGATTTTAACAGTGCGCGGTAGGCGATATACTGAATGTTGGCATCAATGGTCAGCACCAAATCTGTCCCGGGCTTGGCTCTCTCTAGTGAGGTGCCTCCAGGCATAACACGGCCTAGACGATCACGGACAATCAGGCGGGTGCCAGCCTTGCCTTTAAGGTGATCGTCAAAGGCTCCCTCCATGCCCTCTTTGCCTTTTCCCTCAAAATTGGTGTAACCCACGACGTGTGCCGTGACCTCACCCATGGGGTAAACCCGTTTGGATTCCGGCAGGAAAAAGACCTCATCCAAATCCATTTTGCTGATTTTGAGGGCCTCTTTAGGGGGGATCTGTCGTTTGATGACAGGGAAGGTGCCAGGTTTGGCTTTGCGTAATTTTTTGGTCAACTTCTCTTTAGACATGCCCAGGTGCTGGTGCAGCATGTTGGCCAGGTGGTCAACATCCTGTATACGGCTGGCATCCACAGATAGGGTCTTCATGGGCAGGCTGATGCCCAATGTTCGCCCATGGCGGTCTAAAATTAACCCACGGTTGGCGGGTACCGGAATACGCCTTTCGTGCTGCTGTTCGGCCATGGCACGCAGCTCTGGACCTTGCAGGATGAACAGGTCTACCGCACGAACAGCCAAGATGACAAAGGCCAGTAAAAAAAGGCCAATGATTAGATCTAGGCGATTTTTAGGCAAGCTGAGTAGCAATTCACTGCCGCGTCCCTGGCCTTTCCAAGACATCCCTGTGCGGGCGCTGTTCTCTCCCTCAGCCTGTTTATTATTGGCAGAGAGAAATCCCAAGAGACCTTTTTGGCCCGTGCGGCGGCGATTGGTGTTTTTAGGGCTTCGGTTCATGGCTTGATCACTCGCCATTGATCGGGGCGGGGGGGGCGCATGTTCAGCTTCTCACGGGCGTCCCGTTCCACATCGTTCAGGTTATTGCGGTATACCCACTCCATCTGCAGGGCATTCTCTTCATCAAGCAGATGCAGATAGTTTTTTTCCGCTGTTCGTAGCTCCCGGTGCACCGACTGCATGCCGTTGCGGGAGGAGACGATCGCGACGCCGGAGATGATTAAAACCATCGCCAAAACCGTATTGAGAATCCAACCAGTGATTTTCATCAATCGCAGCTCCGTAAGCGATTGTCGGGGTTAAGCGCGTTTTTGTGCCACACGCAACTTGGCACTGCGGGCACGAGCGTTCTGTTCAATTTCCGCGTCAGACGGCAGCATCGGTTTATTATTAATCAGTTTCAGTGTTGCCTTAGGGCGATGTGCCTCAGCAATGGGTAAACCACGTAAAACAGGATCTTCTGGCGGTTTGGCGCCATCCTTAAAGAGCCGCTTAACAATGCGGTCCTCTAAAGAATGAAAACTGATCACAGCCAAACGTCCACCAGGTTTGACCCGTGTAATTAAATCCTTTAGGGCCTGTTCCAGCTGTTTGAGCTCTTCATTCACAGCAATACGCAGGCCCTGAAAAACGCGGGTTGCCGGATGAATGCGGCTGTAACCGGGTGTCATGCGGGCTATGCGTTCTGCCAGATCCAAGGTGGTTTTAAAGGGCTGCTCCTGGCGAACTTTGACCACCATACGGGCAATACGGCGTGAATGACGCTCTTCCCCATAATGGTAGAAGATATCCGCTAATGCTTCAGCATCCAAGGTATTGAGAAGATCAGCAGCGGTTGGCCCGTCTGAATCACCATCCATACGCATGTCCAGGGGACCTGCTTTGGCAAATGAAAAACCGCGTTCGGCTTGGTCCAGTTGGTGGGATGAAACGCCCAAATCCAACATAGCACCGTCCAGTTGTTCAACCTCAAGCTGGTCTAGAACCTCATGAACCTGGGCAAAAGGAGATTTAACCAGTGTAAGACGGCCTGCCATCTCATCTACCAAGGTTTGACCATTGTTGATGGCATCAGGGTCTCGATCAAGGGCAATAACCCGGCCTGTTGGTTGGCTCTGTTGCAATAGAAGGCGGGTGTGGCCACCGCCACCAAAGGTGCCATCCAAATAGCAGCCACCATCAACAGGCGCCAGGGCCTCGACGGTTTCATGCAGTAGCACTGTGGTGTGTTGAAAAGACATGCAGCCATCCATGGCAAACGGTGTGCCTGGGTTAAAGCAGGCAAGTGTTTAGTAAATAGAGTATACGGTGTGAAATCAATTAAAGGGCCGAAGCGGGTCTGTAAGCCGGGTTTTGTCCCACACCCTGTTCCCAATAGGGGTGACGGTAATCATTCATCTAGGGCCTCTGTTGCCAAAGGTCTCAAGCAGCCTACCCGGGATGTCAAGCATCCCCTATTTGGCCTTGCTCCAGGTGGGGTTTACCATGCCATGGTTGTTACCAACACACGCGGTGCGCTCTTACCGCACCCTTTCACCCTTACCGGCAGATACAATCCTGGCCGGCGGTCTACTCTCTGTGGCACTGTCCCTGGGGTTGCCCCCGCCGGGTGTTACCCGGCACCTTTTTACGGAGCCCGGACTTTCCTCCCGTGTTTCCGAAGAAACACCGGCGATTACCCAACCCGCATTCGGAGGCAACGCTCACACGTTACCTTCTACTATTATGGCACAGCAGTAGGTGGTATGCCATGTATGGTGATTTGCGCATGTACCCTGCTGGTAACCCCGTTACACCGATGGCGTGGTTAAGGTGCAAAAGAGAGGCGGAGGCTTTGTAAACGATGGATTGTTTTATAAACCCAAATTCTTGTGTGCAATCTCCTTGCCTTTGGGGGCTGAATGCTTAAAATGGGTGGCATTATTAGGAATGTTGAGACCTGAACCTGTTTTGAGGAGTGCTGCGCATGAATCTTTCTCCTGGATCGATTATTGTACTGGCCAGTGTGGCTGGGGTCGTTCTGGTCACCATCGGCCTGTTTGTTTACATCTTCACCCGTTCAGATAAGTAAGGTTCAGGGTGTAGTGAGTAAAAAGGGCGTGCCTATGCACGCCCTTTTTTCATGTCTAAAATCAGTTGGTAAGGCGGTTGAATCATGTCATGGATGACGGTCCAGTGTCCCACCTGTTGGGAAGAGATTGAAGTGCCTGTTGATGTGGAGATCGAAGGGCAGGTTACCCTTGTCGAGGATTGTCATGTCTGCTGTCGGCCAATGGTTTTGACGGTGACGGTGGATGAAGAGCAGTGCCCCATGATCTTGGAAGTCAGCCCTGAAGCGGATTAGCTGGTACGTGCTTAGGTTGGATAAGGTAAAGGCACAGCCCACGTTCAAAGTGCTACGTTTGGCAGGAGCCTATTGGAGCAACGGGATACACAAACTACCCGTTAAATAGGTTGAACATGCTCAGTGGGTTTGACGGTGGGGTTTATGGTGAGGGGGCGGGAAAGTGGAGAATAAACTGGCTGCCTTGGCCTAAGCGACTCTTGACTGAAATGGAGCCGTTATGACGCTCCATAATACGTTTGCAGTAGGCAAGACCAATGCCGGATCCCTCCTGTTGATCAACATCCTTACTGCGTTGGAACATCCCAAAAATATGCTCAAGTTGGTCAGGCGCAATACCGAGTCCATTATCGATGATGGTTATGGTGATCTCTGCTTCGGTCTGTTCCGTTTGGACCTCTACGCGGGGGGTGATATCTGGCCGCTGATATTTGATGGCGTTGGAAAGTAGATTTTGTAGAACCTGAACCATCAAGGCTTCATCCCCTTTAACCTGGGGTAAATGCCCATATAGAATGGTTGCGCCACGCAACTCAATTAATCCATGAATGTTCGCTTGAGCTTGCTGTAACACCCCATGCATATCCACCTTTTCAAACTTCAGCGTCTGCTGATCAAGCTTGGCCAATGTGAAGACATGGCTCACCATATCTGTCATACGGTTTACACCACTGTTTATACGTTCCAGGTAGCTACGCTCTGTGGCATTAAACGTGGTGGAGGTTTGATGTTGTAAGGCCTTTGTGGTTTGTGCAATACGCTGCAAGGGTTCGGTTAAATCCTGTGAGATGATATGGGCAAACTGACGAAGGTCTTGATTAGCTTGTGTTAATGCAAGTTCTTGTTTTTCTAGGCATCGAGTGCGCTGAGATACCTTTTCTTCCAGTTCAATCTGATTATTCAGTAAAAGTGTTTGGTAGTTGTCGTACGCCACCTTTTTTTGTTTGAAGGTAATGGAAATACGGTCCGCTAGGGCAAAAGCCAGCAGGACCATCTCCGTCAGGTGGGCGAAGCGAACCATATGCAAGGTGATGAGGTTGGTGGGAAGCCAGCCCATAAAACGGCCGATTAAGATGCCCACCCCAAGCGACCAGACAAACCAGCCAAGAATATAAAATCGGGCCTCTGAGTAGCCTTTTTTCCAGATCCAAAGACCGATAAAGGGATAGCTCAACGACATGAACGAAGAGTAGAGAACAGCGCGGGTCCCAATCATGCGGTAACCCATTAAGGTCGCTATAAAACAAGCAAAATCAAAAATAATTAAAAGCAATAACCAGCGGTCAATCCAAGGGGCCACTTTTCGGGTATTCAAAAAAGAGCGGCTAAACTGTGAAGCAAGAAGTAAAGAGATCAGACCCGCAAGTAGAGGGGCGTCGTTGTGTAATTGGGGGGCGAAGGAGCGTAAATCCAGTAGGGGGAGCCCCGCATGAAAAATAAAGGTGATGCATATGGCTAATACATAAGCCGTGTACCAGCCGTAAGCGTGTTCCCGGCTGGCAATATAGAGGACCAAGTTGTAAAAAACCATAATCAGCATCCCCCCTAGCATAAAACCGAGCAGGGGCCAGATTTTGTTCTGAAAAATCTGAAAATGGTTTTCGTCCCACAGCAGGGTCGTAATATCTAAAATGCCGCCTTTGTCATGACTGACCCGTATGAGCAGATCTTGTTGCTGAAAAGGTTGGGTATTAAGTGTTAGCGCAAGGTCGCTACTTAATAGGGGGCGATCATAAGGGGCTATTAAATCACCGGTATCGTGTTGACCAACCAGCTTGCCCTGTTCGAACTGATAGAGCATAACCCGGTCTGTTAAAGGGTGTAGCAGGTGAATCACCCACTGAATGGCCCGTTTATGAGGGTTGCGGACGGGCAAGTGCAGCCATAATGCCCCCTTGCTTGGACCTACTTTGAGTGCACCAGGGGTAACGGTTCGTTGAAAGCGTTTTTGTTGAAGATATTGGTAGGCCTGCTGAGGAGAGAGCGCCTTGTTTACATCGTGGTACACGCTGGTAGCTTGAAGAGGTAACACCCCATCCATCTGCTCGTTTAGTGAAAAAGGGGTCGCTGCGGCCAAAGAGGGCAACAGTATACAGATCAGGCATAAAAGTACTCTGTACATGTTATGCCCCCTGATCCTGGTTGGTGGTATTTTGAAGGGGTGCTTGAGCAAGGGTTATATGGATCAGTGTGCCTGTATCTGGATCGCTGTCAATACGCAGGCTGCCATGGTGTTTCTCTACAATACGGTGGCATTGCAGTAACTCCATATAGGTGCGTTGTTGGGGCTCTTCAGGGGGCGTGTTGGTCAGTGATGACAATGAGCCGGTCAGTTCTGGGGGAAAACCGGCCCCATTATCTGCAAGTGTCAGGAGAAGTTGCTCACCCTTGGTATAGGCATGGATACGAATGCTCAGGGGGTGATGAGGAATGGCTCGGCGCAGCGTGGTTGCGAGCAAAAGTTGAATGAGCTGGCGCAGCAGATCGACATCTCCCCTCACAGCGGGAAGATTACTCCAAATAAAGGATGCCTTGGTCTTATTAAGGGCGTGCTCTAACAGGGCCGCGCTCTCTACACATACCTGCTCCAAATCGACCTTCTTAAGGCGTATGGGCTCAGCATCCATACGTGACATGGCTAAAATTTGCGTAATGAGTGTCGAGATCTGTTTCACCACATGCAGAATACTCTGCATATGGGTGGTCTCACGTTTATGGGTGTGTGGTTTGCTGCTCTCCATCAGCAACTCTGAAAAACCTGCGATGGTATTGAGTGGCGCTTTTAAATCATGAGAAACCACATGAGCAAAGTTGCGCAAGTCCTCATTAGATTGGGTCAGTTCTCGGCTCTGTTGCTCTAAGGATAGAGTGCGCTGTTTGACCAACTGCTCAAGTCGTTTGTTGCTATGGCTTAATAGTGCTTGGCTTTGGGCATCATGAGCCTCTTTCTGTTTACGTGTTTGATGCATACGATCCATTAACGCAAACGCCAGTAGAATCATCTCCAAAACTTGAGCAATGCCCGGTGCGGACAGGGTGAAAGAGCTATAGGGGATCAGCCCTAGTAGACGAGCAAATAGGATAAAAACACCGATACTCCAGATGATCCATGCCAATGCATAAAAACGGACCTCTTTATGACCTTGCAGCCAAATACGTATGGCGATAATGGCAAAAAATGCAGAGATGCCCGAACATACACTCACCAGTAACAGGCCTGTGGAACGATCCCCCATGATAAGTGCCAAAATGGGCGCTGTGCATAAAAGCATATAGGCTTTTAAGCCCCAATCAATGTTGGGTGCTTTGTGCTTGGTGTCTAGAAAACTCCGGTTAAATTGAGCTGCGCATATAAGGGTCAGTGCACCCATGATTAAGGGGACGGCATCCGCCCAAGCAGGATGCTCCCCCCAAAAAAGCAGATAGCCTAAGTTGGATCGGTTCAAATAGCCGATAATCGCAAAACCTAGATAGCCGCTGTACCACAAATAGGCGTGCTCTGAAGAGGCAATGGCTAAGACCAAGTTATAAAAAAACATAATGGTCAACATGCCAATGAGGGTGCCATGAAAAAGATAGCGCTCTTCCAGCCAAATCTGGTAATAGGGCGCTGTCCAGGCTTTTACATTGCCAATAAGGGTGCCGCCTTGCGTAAAAGCCAGTCTTAAAAGGATGATCTCCTGACTGTTGGCTGGGGTGGTCAGTGGAAATAAATTTTCATGACTTGGAATGCTTCGTAGGAGAGGAGATGTGCGATCTCCCAAGCGCTGGTGGGTGAGAATCTCCTCATCCCGCACTTGGTAGAGGTCAATTATATCGGTGTGGCTATGGCTTGGGTTAACCACCCACTGAATGGCGTGAGGGGTTGGGTTATGTACAGGCAGAGCAAGCCAAAGCGCCGCACGGGAGATCCCAAAATTTAGGTGGAGTGGGCTTGTGGCGTGTTGAAATTTGCCTTTTTGCAGCTGTGAAAAAGCGGTTTGGGCATCCAGCAGACGGTCTTGATCTAGAAAAGTTTGTGTAAAAGAGGTGAGTGTCAGGCCATCCATCTTGGTCTTTAAAAGTAAACTATCCGCCCAGGTGTTGCTCGGCATATAGGGCAAGATTAGGGCGATAAGCCCTATAAACCAAAAGGAAAATTCTCTTGCAGAGTGGTGGTTTTGACCCATACTGCATGTGCTCCAAAAGGCCCTGTTTTCCAGCGTAAAGTACAAGCAGAATTATAGCCTGCTTATGGAATATCAGACGGAAATGCCAGTGCAGATGGTAGCGGAAATTGGGTCAGAAATAAAATTAATCTATCATGGTGAATCATGTCATGGGTAAGAGGAATGCCGTGCTCGGCACAATTTTTATGCGACTGTTATCATTATAACGGTCACTTATGCATGAGAAGGCCAGCTTTCTACACAGATCAGCCCAGCTGGTTTAATAGGGTGCTAAACCCCGCCGCCAAGCCTAACAGCCATATCAGTTTTAGGCTGGCTAACGTCATATTTAACCATGACCTTGCCAATGGAGGGTGCCGACCATCGACTTCAAAGGGAAGGCTGGACTCTGGGCGTAACAGTTCACCCCCAATGGTGAATAGGCGGGTGATCAATTTGGATGGTATGGATGTATCAGCCATGATCGCACTCCTGTTGCATGGTGTGCCTTTATCATGATGGATTTTCTATATCCATAACAGATACACAAAATGATAAAATAATGCAGTACAGAGCGGCCTGTTTAATGGGTCTATCCCTTTGGCTTGTACTTGGTTTGCCTATCATGGCTTTATAACACAAGCTTTTATCTGTTATAGAGTACAGATGGGCTTTTTTTTATAGGGTACAGATATCATGGGTATCAGAGTCGCCCGTTATCAGCAGTTGGCCGATCAATTACAGATGGGTATTGAGCAGGGTACCTATGCCCCTGGGGATCGCCTGCCCTCTGTGCGTACGTTGCAACGGCGTTTAAACCTCAGTGTAACGACCATCTCCAGTGCCTATGCTGAGCTGGAAAAAAGAGGGCTGGCTGAAGCAAAGCCCCGTTCCGGATATTTTGCCCGTAGTCCCTTGCAACAACCTGAGCCACACCCCAACGCTGTAGATATGGAGCCTGTTAAGGTCTCCCAAGGTCCCATGGCGCGTGCGGTGGAATCCGCTGCGATGAGTGATGCCTTGGTCCCATTGGCGGGGGCTATTTTGGATGATGGTTTATTGCCTTTGGAGGATATTCGGCGGGCTGTGCGTACGGTCATGCGTGAAGATGCCACCTCTGCCATGGCCTATGGGCCTGTAGCAGGGAGTATGAAACTGAGGCGTGCACTGGCACAACAGCCATGGGGTTTTCCGCAACCACCAGGGGTGGGTGAGATTTTACTGACCCAAGGAGGGATGGAAGCCATCAGTCTGACCCTACGGGCCATTACAAGGCCAGGAGATGCGGTGGTAGTGGAATCCCCCAGTTTTTATGGCTTTTTGCAGATGATTGAAAAGCTGGGGCTCTATGCGATGGAGGTTAATACAGATCCCCAAACAGGCATGCAGCCCGATGATCTGGCGCAGGCTTTGGAGGACCCCAGGGTACGGGCCGTTCTCTCTATTCCGACTTTTCATAACCCCATGGGTGCGACCATTCCGGAAGAGAATCGTCAAGCGATTGTCGAGCTGATAACCCAGCATCAAGTCCCACTCATTGAAGATAATATTTATGGTGATCTTCACTATGGGTCTACACATCCAACCCCTATGAAAGCATGGGACAAAGAGGGGTGGGTTATTTATGTTTCCTCTTTTTCTAAAGTTCTGGGGCCAGGGTTAAGGGTTGGGTTGTGTATACCAGGTCCTCGTTATTATCAAAAAATTACAAGCCTTAAAATGGCCACGACCCTGACCTCATCTCCGCTGACGCAACTGACGGTTGCTCAGCTGTTAAACAATGGTGCCTACAGTCGTCAGGTCCGGCATTTACGTAAAAAACTGTCATCCAATGTTCAACGTTTTCGTCATGGTGTCGCCAGTTATTTTCCGCAGGAGACACGCATGACGCAGCCCAAAGGTGGCTTTACCTTATGGGTCGAGCTGCCTGAAAAGGTGGATGGTGTGGCGCTTTATGAGCAGGCTTTTTCTGAAGGTATTGCTATTGTCCCCGGTGCTGTATGTTCCCCTTCAGGGCGGTATCGTAACTGTATTCGTCTGAGTGCTGGCACACTTTGGAGCCGCCGGGTTGAGAAGGCGATTATACGGTTGGGTGAAATGTGCCTGCAGCAGATGCAAGAGAGCTGACCGGCTCAGTATCCACTTACGATCGGTTTTTTAAGGGATATCATCCGTTGTATGTCGGTGCGTGATGCTGAGGGCTCTGTTTTCTCTTCTCTTTTCCTTGTTCGTTGTCTTGATGAAACATGGATCAAGACAACGAACGGTTTGTCATGGGTTCCTATTGGCTTAGTCCCATGGACGATTCTGTCGCCAACGTTGATGAAGAAAATCTATAAAACTTCGTACCCGCCGCGTCATGTTTCGGTTGGGGGGGAATACAGCATGAATTCCCCCTTGTGAAAAATGGTAGTGGGGTAAAATGGGTTTGAGCCTTCCCTGTTTAACATCATCACCCAACATGAAAGAGGGTAGGGCGACAATGCCCAACCCTTGGCAAGCTGCTTGGCGCAATATATCCCCATTGTTGGCTTTTAAACGGCCTTTTACCTTAATGCGGTGGGTGGTCCCCTGTGCATCTTTAAGGTGCCATACGCCAATGGGAGCACGGTTAACGGCCGTATAGAGTAAGCAGTGATGGTGGCTTAGATCTGAAGGTTCTTCAGGCGCTTGGTGTGTGGCTAAGTAGGAAGGGGCTGCGTAGAAGCCTAATTTTAATGGGGCAAGTTTGCGGACCATTAATGAAGTGTCTTCGAGCTGCCCTATGCGAATGGCAAGATCAAATCCTTCTGCAATAAGGTCGATATAGCGCTCGTTCAGCTCCAATTCAATCTCCATATTGGGGTGGAGCTGTAAGTAGTCACCAACCGCTGCTGTTAAATGATGCTGGCTAAAGGAGAGTGGTGCTGCAATACGCAGCATCCCTGCTATTTCCCCTTTTTTTTGGCCAACGGTATGATCAGCTTCTTCTAAATCTGCGAGGAGTTGCCGGCTGTGCAGGAGGTAGAGCTCGCCCTCATGGCTTAAGTTAAGCTGGCGGGTGGTGCGATGGAACAGTTTGACCCCTAAATGTGCTTCTAATGCAGAGATATGTTTGCTTACAGCCCCTGGGGTTAACCCCAGTTTGCGGGCTGCACGGCTAAAACCTTGTAGATCAGCGACCTGGACAAAGGCGCGCATACATTGAATTTGATCCATGATGATTTGTTCCAGTGTGGAAATAAACAATCTTCAAATCTCTATATTATCATTAAATATGAAAAGGTTTAAAGTTTTCTACATCCACCGTGTGGTGTCAGGTGTCTCCTAGGAATTTATTCGTATGGGTGCAATCTAACGCCTATAACCATCTGCCGGTGTGATCTGTTTATATCTCGGTAGGGAGTGTTAGTGATGTTCCATCAAGCCCACAACGGCTATACCCGTTTTGCACGCCTTCTACATTGGCTTATGGCACTGCTATTGGTGAGCATGTTGGCCTTAGGTTGGTATATGACGGGGTTGTCCTATTATGACCCTGACTATCGCTGGACGGTCGCCCTTCATAAAAGTGCCGGTGCGGTGTTCTTTCTGCTTGCCTTGCTACGCATGATTTACCGTCTGCGTTCAGCCCCGATCCCCCCTCATAAACACCATGCTCGTTGGGAACAGCGCTTAGCGCATGGGGTCCACTTGGGCTTCTATGGCTTGTTTTTTTTATTGCCGATCACAGGGTATCTCATCTCTACAGCGGATGGTCACCCTGTGGTGTTGTTTGAAACCCTAAAAATACCCGCGCTCATGACGCTACCCGGCCAAGCAGATGTCGCAGGGTGGTTGCATAACGGTTTGGGTGTGCTCCTGGTTGTGTGGGTTGCTCTGCATGTTGGGGGGGCTTTAAAGCACCACTTTATCGATAAGGATACGACACTTTGGCGGATGTTGTGGCATCGTAAAGTGACGGATAAATCTTAAATATATCAGAAACTAATCTCGTTATAAGGAGTGGACCATGAAAGCTCGTTTGATCAAGGTGGCGACCGTCACATCCTTCTTGTTGGCAGCCTTGCCTAACCCATTAAAAGCGGCTGAGTTCCAAATTGATCCAAGCCATAGCTTTGTGGAGTTTTCCATTAAGCATTTGGGCTACAGTGTGCTTAAAGGGCGTTTTAATACCCTTTCAGGCAGCTTTTCATATGATGAAAAAAGCCCAAATGCATCTAAAATTTCTGTGAAAGTGGAGACAGGGAGTATTGATTCTAACCATGCTGAGCGTGACAAGCACTTGCGAGGCACTGACTTTTTAAGTGTTGGTTCTTTTCCTGTCGCACGTTTTGTTTCAACGGCCATTCAAGAGAAGGATGGGGTGGCAAAAGTTGATGGTCAATTAACACTGCATGGGGTTACGCGACCCGTCAGTTTTGATGCCAAATTAATTGGGGCTGGATCAGACCCTTGGGGGGGGTACCGCCGGGGTTATGAAGGGGCTCTCACCATCACCCGCAGTGATTATGGTATGGATTATAATTTGGGACCGGCATCAACCTCTTTGACGTTAGGGCTGTTTATTGAGGGTATCCGCCAATAGAAAAGGAAAGGAGGGGCCCTTCAGAAGAGGGGCCTCTCTGATTAGATGATCTCCTGGCCGTCGTGGCGAGGTAAGAAAACGCCGCTCAGCGCCGCTCACCCTCTTTTGATAGCCCGCTGTGTACCAAGTGGCGAGGCCGTGAGGGGTTCGTTCTCTCTAAAAGCAGCTGCAACATGCTGTGTGATAGGCTTTTGTGCAGGGAACAGGCAAACTTACGATAACCGGCTCTTCTGAATGCCTTGATTTTAGTCTTAAAGGGACAGCCGACTGCTTTATCTCCTGGCTTGAGCCTGTCGATTCTTCCCCCTGTTCTATCTCTCTCTGACGCTTGTTTGGTCTGAGCCTTATTTCTGCAGAGTATGCCCATCAACAGGATTCTAAGCATGGGCTTTAAAGCTCATGCTTAGAATGCCTGCCTGTTTAAACACAGCTCTTTGTCTGGCTTTGGGTTTAAACGGGCCTGTTGTGGCTCAGTGCCTGTATGCGCACCTCCCCCCACTTCGAAGCATACCGCTCCGTGAGTCCCCATGGTTTAGCTGGTTTTCTCATAACAGATCCGCAGTCGTCTTGAAGGTTAAGCGCTTAGGGCCATGGCCTCTCCATGGTCATCGTTAACGCAAGGTTCACTCTTTTTAAATGATCTCTATGGTGTTATGCGGAAAGTAAATGGTGCTGTGGGATCTGTTCAGCATGGTGTTCCGACGCGGTATGCCTTGTATGAATACATAGATGGTCGCTTCTGTGTCGATCCATAAAGTTTGTCGGTTCTTTATGGCGATGCTGTAAAGCCAAGGCTTTGAAGGCTTCGTTGTATGCTGCTCCTCAAAGCTTTTTGATCGTGGGGTGGTTCAAACAGAGAAGTGGCAGGTTGATAGATAGACATACTGTTAGTTTTGGGAGGTGGTGTGAAATTTATGCTAGATGTTGCAAAAGAGTGCCGTTCATTGAGTAGTTGTGAGAGAGAGATGGTGAGATAAAATGAGAAGGGATGTGATTGTGTCAGGATTTTCCCTGTAAATGTCATTTTTAAGACTTGGATCTCTATCTTTTTCCCTTAAAATGGTGCCTGCAAAAGTTGATGGTTTTCTCTGAGATAAAGGTTGCGGCATGTCCCATAAAGAAGATGAAATGGCATTTTTGGCGTCCCAGCTTGAGGATTTAGGTGAAGGTGGGGGGCCTCAGTGGGGCGAGGATCCTCAAGGTTGGGTTGACGAAACAGCTCAAGCGTTGGAGTTGATGTCGGCAACAGAGCATGAATTAGCTGCGCTGTTTGAATCGGTATCTGATGGAGAGCCGATCCAACCCGCAAAGCTGGATCTGACCGTTAACCGTATGAGTGAGTCTTTAGCCGCTGATCCCAATGCTCTTTTAGGGCTTTCCATGTTGCGTCAGTATGATCAAGAAGGGTTTGATCATTCGATCAATGTTTCCATTTATTTAATGACCCTTGGTCGTGCGCTTGGTTTGGATGATGAGAGTATCAATGGCTTGGGGTTAGCCGGTTTGTTGCATGACATTGGCAAAGCCAAACTCCCACAGTCGCTGATTCAAAAACGG
The DNA here is from genome assembly GCF_036689865.1 of Magnetococcus sp. PR-3. Classification (NCBI taxonomy): domain Bacteria; kingdom Pseudomonadati; phylum Pseudomonadota; class Magnetococcia; order Magnetococcales; family Magnetococcaceae; genus Magnetococcus; species Magnetococcus organivorans. Next base: position 48,535 of record NZ_JBAHUQ010000019.1, on the reverse strand, counting down.
ATGCCTCTGACCCCAGAGGAGCGTCAGGTTATTGATAGCCATGTCTCCCATACCATTAAAATGTTGCAGGATATGGATCATCTTCACCCTGCGGCATTGAGAGTGGCCATGGAGCATCATGAACGACTGGATGGAAGCGGATACCCTCGGGGTTTAAAAGAGGGGCAGATCTCATTGGAAGGTCGAATGGGTGCCGTGTGTGATTGCTTTGATGCCATGACATCAAACCGGAGCTATCGTAAAAAACTAGAAGGTAAGACTGTGCTAAAGGATTTGATGGAACGGGCACGATCTTTACAGTTGGATGGTAAAGTTGTTGAGAGTTTTGTACGTGCAGTGGGTATCTATCCTCTAGGTACCATTGTTCGCTTGGCAGATACGCGGGTTGGTGTTGTGATCCGCTCCAATGCATCCAGTCTATTGCACCCCACCCTACGGATTGTGGCCAAAGGGGGGGAGAATAGCGCTGTGGATCCATACCTTCTGGATTTGGCGCGGAACTCTGATGCAGCATCGCAACGGATTGTCGGAACAGAAAGCCCCTCTATGACCCGTATTAACCCAACTGTGTTTATGCCCGGTTCTGATCTTTATGCCCTATAGATTAGCTGTCCGTAAATGTCACGCTGCCTTGGGTCTGGTCTGGATTACTGCTAAACTCAGGGTGTGCTCATACGAGCATTAAATGGAATTTTATGTGTTGGGTGGGGAAGGGGCGTAATGTGTCTGTTTTAGTAGAGAAAAAAGGGGAAGTCGTCACCATTAAAGTACAGGGCGAGTTTAACTTTCATGCGCATGATGACTTTCGAAAAGCATACGAAAGCCAGCCTAAAGGGTGTAGCTATCGTATCGATCTGAGCCGGGTTGAGCATTTAGACAGTTCAGCATTTGGTATGTTGTTGATGTTAAGAGAAAAAGCGGGTGGTGAAAAGCATAGTGTTACGTTGGTCCGACCCACTGCGGATGTACGTAAACTCTTGGAAGTTGTGCGTTTTGATGGTCAGTTTCAAATTGAGTCTTAATACCGTTCGTTGATGGGCCCCTGACAGTAGCCCCCTTTTTTGAGTTGGGGGCCTGACCTCCCTTCGGCCTCCTCTTCTTTTAACCTGCCCTTGTCGTGTTAGGTTAAAGAAGGGGGCAAACATAGACTCTATCAGGTTCAGAGCACGATAGAGTATGCACTTTCAGCGCCCTTATTTTAGATCCCATAGTGTGTTTCCCGTTGCCAATAGACCATGTTTTACGACCTCTTCACGCTGCGTGTTCTGCAGGTTTCATACAATAAGTTGGCTGTTTTTTCTTAGTTGTCCCCTTTCTTGATCATCGGATCGAACGCTGATTCTGTTTCAACTGTGGAGTGGAAGGGGCCTGTTGTCATTTAGAGCCTGCCCGATTGGATGTAAAGAGGATGGGTGCTGATTATCTTACCCTTTCTCATCTGGTTCTTACGGCATGCAGGGTTCCTTCTTGAGCTTGCTGTCCTGTGTTTTTTACCTCTATGTACATGATGAGATTAAACCAAGCGCAAAAATGGCCGGCATGGTGTGACACTACACACGTTGATTTTGAATGGTGGCATCTTCATGGTGAACCAAGGTGTATGGCACAAAATAACCTTTATAGGGCATGGTTTGTGCTTCAAGTTTAGTGCGCACATAACGAGTGAAGCATGATTGAGCGCGGCTCTATCGCACTAAGCTCCTAAACAGGGGTTCCGCGGCATGCTCGTTGTGGTGTGGAGAGTCGCTTATTCAGATTATTAGGTGTCGAGGTGAGGTATGCGTACAGTACTGGTAACCGGTGGGGCAGGTTACATAGGTAGCCATGTCTGTAAAGTCTTGGCCGCAAATGGGTATACGCCGATCACCTATGATAATTTTAGTGAAGGACATTTGTGGGCTGTCCGCTGGGGACCGTGGGTCAATGGTGAGCTGTCAGATAAAGAGAAGCTCAAGCAGGTTTTTAATCACTTTAACCCCGTTGCGGTTATCCATCTTGCAGGGCGGGCCTATGTGGCAGAATCGGTATTAGACCCTGCGCTCTACTACCGTAACAATATACTGCCAGCCGTTGTTCTGTTAGAGGAGATGCGTCAACAAGGGTGTTCACATTTGGTCTTTTCCAGTACCTGTGCCACCTATGGTGAACCTCTACAGATGCCGATTACCGAAGCCATGGCACAAGAGCCCATCAATCCTTATGGTCGCTCTAAGCTGATGGTCGAATGGATGATGGCTGATTATCAAAGCTATGGGATCCAAACCGTTCCTTTACGCTATTTTAATGTGGCTGGTGCGGACCCTGAAGGTGACATTGGTGAGCAGCATGATCCAGAACCCCATATTATTCCAAAGTTATTAGAGGCAGCCCGCACCGGTGGGACATTTACCATTTTTGGTGACGATTATGATACCCAGGATGGCACCTGTGTTCGAGACTATATTCATGTCTCGGATCTGGCTCAAGCGCATCTTCTAGCCTTGCAGTACCTTCTGCAAGGGGGGGAGGGTACGCCCTTTAATTTAGGTAACGGGCAAGGCTTCTCTGTACGGCAAATGATTGAAGCAGCCCAGCAAGTCACCGGCAAACCGATACAGGTAAAAATAGGGGATAGACGTCCGGGAGATCCTGCAACCCTGGTTGGTAGTGCCCAAAAAGCCGCCCAAGGTTTAGGGTGGAAAGCCGCCCATGGTGATCTGCCTATGATCTTGAAAACAGCATGGGACTGGATGAACCGCGCACAAGATCCCGCCGTGACACAGACCTATCAAGAACATCCATTTAATCATTAAAATGTCGCGTTATGCTCACGCTTTTCGTGGTGCAATCTGTGTATCCCGTTAAGTGCTCTTCTCCTTGGGTGATGAAGCTCAGCCTTTAACATGACCTGTCTAGATAGATGACAAGACCGTTATGAGTATGTATTTTAAGCTAATTATGGTCCTTAAAAATCTCACTGAAGGGGTGGCACTCTCCCTGTCGTGGGGCCTTCGTGGGTTTGATCTCTCTTATATCTGGTCATTGAACACTTTCTGAGCCCTACCTCTTTGCTGGATTGGCCACTGTCGGATGCCCGGTGCTTTACTCCTGCGGGTCATGCAGTCAGCCGCGTGCTTTAGTTGCAGCACGCGCAAGGGGTATGTTTCGTGGTTGAAAGTTTGTACCCTGGCCTCTGAGATAAAACGACTCGGTTCTATGATTTAATCAGCGGATGTTAAGGGTTTGCTTGCTCAATTGATTTTTTCTATTTAGCTGTCTATGCAAACCAAAAGCTGTGCCTCATGGGGTGCAATGCCTCTTCTAGCCGGTAGGTTTGTTCCAAAGTGGCTATGGATTATGAGCCACATCCACAACCTGACGAGGGTGTGCTTTGAGACTCTGGATGAATACCCTGTTGCGCCAACCACTGTTTAATGTCTTGAAGACAGCAGCCTCCACGAGGGTTTAGCTTCTCACACTGACATCCATGTTTTTTCATGCGTTCTTGGATCATGGCGATCACATCCGTCGTTCCTTGCTGTGCAAGCTCTTTAAGAGCGTCCTCTTTTAGCACCTTAAAGCAATAGCATAAGGGTGTTTTAGGATGGTCATCTTTGATCGTTACACGGTTAATGAGCTGATCTTGGGTAAACACGCTTTCTGAAAGTGCATCGTAATAGACCACAGGGCAGCTGGGGCTTTCGCAGAAGTGGTAGTGGCCATGCTCGTTAACATGTGAACGAAACTCTGCTTTGAGTGTGTGTTTAGGGGTTAAGGGTTTGACCACTGAGCCAAGATTTTTGCACGTGGGACAAGGGGGCTTGGTCGGGTTGCAAAGGTTGATGTCATGCTCTTCATGGGATTGTGGTTGGGAACAGCAAGTCATGAGGTGCTCCTTAATGATATTAAAGTTCGAGAATATTCGAACTGTTAGGGTAAAAAAATACGCTTAGGATTTGCATTGTTCAAAAAACAGTGCCAACTCTTCTGTGGTTTCTCGGTTAACCCAGCACTCAACATTTTTACCGTTACGTCGCATATGGATTAAACCCGAACGGTGAAGCTCTTTTAAGTGATGGGATATGGTGGATGGTGCCAAACCGATATTATGGCTTAGCTCTCCAACACATTGGGTCATGGCTTCATCGGAGCAGCTCTGTCCGGGTTGGCAAGATGCCGCGAGCTTTAAAAACAGTTGCAACCGGTGGGGGTTGGATAACGCTTTAAAACGCTCGGCAGTCTGATCCAGATTGTTTTCTCTAAAGTTCGACATGTTTCGAATTATAGTATGGAGCGTAAAGGGTGTCAATAGACTTGACGCCTAACGAAGCTATGTCTGGCGTGTTTGGTCACAGGATGTGGTCTTCAATCTTATGATTCGGGGGGGGCAGGGTTAGGAGGCTCTGCGGTGTCATGTCAGGCTTGAAGGGTGTCCATATTATCTCTTCCAGCGATCAACCACACCCACTGTTATGGGCGTCTTAGGTTGATGCATCGTGACATTCTTGGGTCTGTTTCGAGGTGCAGGTTGCCTGCGTAGATATGATTATCTCATGGGGGTTGAGAGATAAGAAGGAGGGGGGCACCCCCCCCATATCATGACAAATATGCAACTGTTCTGAGCCTACGCATCGCGGTATAGATGTCTAAATGCTGCTGCCTAGGCCAGGAGAGTGATGGTGTGTTGATGATGCATATTTAGGCGTGGTGGCATCACATCTGGCTGGGTGTTTCAGGCCGACATGCTTGCTCATAGAGTGCCATCCCCTCACGTTTTTCAAGAAGACGCCAGCGGCTTTTAGGGGGGGTTAAGGCTTCTTCTGGTAGGGGGTCTTTATAGGCTTTATGCAGGCTGGTCATTAATATTTCATTACGTAATAACCAGCGCTTTTGTGGCACGCACTGGTGAATATCCGTCACCTCATCCCATTTTTTTACAACAACAACAGGGTGTTGATCAAAACCCAGATAGAAGTTGATCAGCTGCTTGCTGCGTCGGTCCGTCACGATCTCAACCGTTTGCTTTTGTGGTTTGATCTTGTCTGCCGTTAGCTGTTTGAAGCCATGATAATAGGCTGGGTGGGCAATGGAGCCAGATTGCAGATTAAAGAAGGGGATAAAGGCCCAGATAACGACCATTATTGTGCTTATTTGCCAGGGTTTTAGCCCTTGGCTCTGCACTGAACGTCTGGCTTGAACCCACTGCCATACCATGAGCAACAATGGAATACTCAAGGCGCCAGTCGCAAAAAACAGATCCCGTTTATTAAGCTCCATCTGCGCCAGTAATAAAAACATCAGGCCAGAAACCAAGGGTACGCTTATAACCAGTAGGCCAATCCATCTGCCACAGGGTTCGGTTCTGCTCTTAATCATGTGGGTCCAGCTCCACACCCCCATCAGAATAAAATAGGGCAGTGCAGGGAGCATCATCCGTGCATAGACAGGTAAGGGTTCATAGTTAGAGAGTGATGTGGAGCCAAACCAGTAGAACAGTAAGTAGGAAATTCCGGCACCAAACCAGAACAACCATGGGCCCTGTCTAAGGTTTTTTAAGAAAAACAAGGCGCCAAGTGCTGGCCAACATATGATCAATACCAGTCCTAACCCTGTATGGGAGAGGATGCTCATAACCGGTTCAATGGTAAAACGGTTGATTAAACCTTCTGTGCTGTATGTGACATAGCTACTGTCTTGCAACACTTCACTAATGCCTTGAAAGCGGAAAAGTGGGTTGCCTGTCGCCACGGCATATGCCGCTAAATAGATGAATAAAAGAGTGACTCCTGTTGTGATGAAAGCGCGCCAAAAGAGACCGTGCTGGCGTTTTCGAAGATCGTAAAACATCACAATCAATAGAAAAGGTATGATGCCGATCACCGTCAGTTTGACGGTAAAGGCCCAGAACAGAGCGGCACCGGCAATGATGGCCCATCTTCGTGCATGGGTTGCGTTGCGGCCAAAATGGATGCTGGCTACACCAAGGAGATAGCCTGCACTAAGCACGCTATCTGCGCTTAAATAGCTGACCTCTCCCAGTTGTAGGGGGTTAAAGGCTAAAAGCATGGCGGCAATGAGCCCCGCATGAACCGAAGCAAAGCTAACGACCACCGCATAGAGTACGGTGATAGAAAGAAGTGAGGTTATAACGGGGAGTAGAATGGTGCTCCAGGGTGTGACCTCAAAAATTTGGTAAAAAAGTGCTGTGGGAAAAAGTAGCCCAAGACGGTTACTGAAATGATGGGGGGCAGGGGTGTATTGGCCTGAAGCAATCTGGTGAGCTATCTGTGCATATCCCATGTCATCACTGCCTGACATGGATGGCTCCAACCCTATGATCAATAGAAGGTGAGCGGTAAGGATGAACAATAGCCCAAGCCAGCCGATCCGAGCATATGGCTGGGATGATAAAGATCCAGGTGAGGGGGTGTTCATGTCTCATTACTCCATATCATCAACAGCTCTTGATCTCGCTACTCTGAGATAACCCATGCTGATAGCTTGGTTTGATGTAGAGGTTGCAGCGCTGTGAAAGTAAGATTATTTACGCGCAATCAATAACAGGTTTTTGCCAATAGGCATGGGTAGATGGTATTGCAATGGCCCCATCCAGCTTATGACCCCTTGATCATAGATTTTCGCCATCGACTCGCTGATCTCTGTTTTTTTCCCCAGGGTATGCAAAAGATACCATGGAAGAATACCCGTTGGATCGAACCAGCGAACCTGTTCCATGTGAAAGCCTGCAATTTGAACTTTGTTGACCAGATCGTGTTTTGAATAGCGCCGGTAATGACCAAATTTACGATCCAAATCACTAAACAGACTCTGTAGTGCAGGGACAAAAATTAACAATGCCCCACCAGGCTTCAGTTGCGCGTACAGATGCTGCAAAATTTTGATATCATCCTGAATATGTTCAAGTACATTGATCATCACCACGCTGTCAATTTTGGCTGGTGCTGTGGCAATGTAGGTTTCAATGGTTGTGGCGTGGATGGTTACAGAATCCAACGCACCCACATGCTCAGCAAGCCGTTTGGCCTGTTTGGCGTCAGGCTCAATAAGTGAGAGGTGATCGCTCAGAGGCAGTAGATAGTCGCTATAGACGCCGATACCGGCACCCACCTCTAAAACATGACCATGAATATGGGGTGCAAAAAAGCGCATGATCGCTTGCTGATAGTGAATGGTGCCACTTAACGTTTCAAGCTCATTACTCTCATAATCAAACGCTTGCTGCATGGCTTTTTTACCTCATTTTGCACTGTCTATCGAACAAAGATGGTGGCCTGACCTGTGCTCTTTTGACGCAAGGTTAGGGTATCTGACCCATGAAAGAAAGAGGGGTTCGTCTATCTATACAGATATCAGCAATGCTTGGTCTATCTTATGGTTAAAAAAAGCTTGATTCAGACACCCTGATCCTAGCAAATACCCATCAGTACCACACCTTTCTGGTTGTTATGGGGCACAGACCAAGCCGTGTGTGACAGGGGTTGGTCTATGGCCCGGATCGCTCAACCAGTGTGGGTATCGTGTTCCTAGGATGATTGCCCAGGAAGATTGAGAAGGCTAAACCATGCCCTGTTGAGCATCTGTATCCTGAGTGTATTCAGAGGTTGCTTAGAGGATGGCGCGGCTCAAAGTAGAGCATCGAGAACCGACCTGAACTTCACTTAAAACGAGGATTGAATACGGTAAGTAGAGCTCTCTTCTTCTGTTGTATCGCATACACTCTTGCTACGCTCAGAACTCTCCCCCTTCTTTGTCAGCGTAATCGATGAGGTCTTAGGGGGAGGCGTGTCTGAGGATCGCTCTTGCTGGTGTGTGGAAACGCTTTTTTACTCGGCGTAAGAGTCATGGCTTGTACTGGTATGGTTGCTCTGAGCCCATGCCACAAATGGTTTATGCCTAACCCTCTGCGCCTATTTTCCTAAGATGTCAGGCTGGCCAGTTCTCTCGTTACTCTTAATGATGTGTGGGGAGATCAGTGTTTTTCACCTGTATGATAGAATGGAGTGATGAGTGGTTGATCTCGCAACGTTCGTTCTTGGTACGCTTCGATGCGTCCTTACTCGGTTCAGGTAAGTCTGGGGCTTTTCTTAGGTGGGTGTGGTGTCGGCTCTCGGCTTTAAGCCAGGTTGACTGTTTGTGTAAGTGAAAGAGATGTCGAGAGGTTGCACGCATACGTTAAGCATGATGTTTCTGCTGTTCGTAAAGGGGGGTGAGTGGGGCCCGCCCTTGGTATTCAAAAGCTGTCATGAGATCCGCCTTCAGCGTGGAGCACCGAATACACTTCCCTTGTTTAAGCTTGGGGGGTGGCGTGCTTTTTGCGTTGATCCATGGGGTGAATCCGTCCTGATACTGGAGATGCTTAATGCTGCCTAGCTTGTTGCGCTCAAGAGCCGTAAAGAAAATAGTTGGCCCGATCTATTATAGGGTTAAGTGGCCTGGACAAGCGGCTTTTTCATGCCCGATTTGTGGCTATCACGGGCCGTTTGGTCCGTTGCATCTGGAACATTATTCAAGGCCAAATGAAATTTGCCCGGTTTGTTTAAGTATGCAACGGGCACGCTTTCAAAGTTTGGTTATTAATAAGTTACTTGATCAATCCTCCTCTAGTGGTGTGGTTGTACACTATGCGCCCGAAAAGCAGATTGAAAAACTGCTAAGAGAAAAAGCAGCAAACTATATCAAGACAGATTATTGCGAAGGTAACGTCCAATTTTTTTCTGATATGTGTAAGATTCCTTTGCGGGATAAATCGGTCGATTTGTTGTTTGCCTCGCATGTTTTGGAACATATTCAAGATGACCAATTGGCTTTGAATGAGGTTAAACGTGTTTTGAAAGATGATGGGGCCGCTATCTTACCTGTTCCCATTGTGTCTGAAACAACCGTTGAGTATGGGGCACCCAATCCGCTGGAATATGGTCATGTGCGGGCCCCTGGTCTTGATTATTATGACAAGTTAAAAGCAGTTTTTAGCCGTGTTGAGTTGATCTCATCCAGTGACTATCCCGCAAAATATCAACTGTCATCTACGAAGATCGAAGTGTTTACCCGACCAAAGTGGCGCCCAAACGGCCACCCATGTCGGGGGATAAGCATGAAGATTATATTCCAATCTGCTTCCCTTAAAATATCTGAGTACCCATATCTGGTGCGATGCACTTGATGCTAAGGCTGTGTCGAAGAAGGATTACTGTACCCGGCTAGGTACCCCTTATTTCTGTAGGTCGGTTCATGGATGTTGTTTGGGTGGCTGATTTCCAGCCACTCAACCCGCACCATGGCGTGCTTGAAAATGATGTTTAGAGGTGGGGTGGATAGATATCTTATATCGATCACTTGTTTACAATGGCTTTAAGTAGGTCGGCATCCCGGTAGAGCCTGTCCCATTGCATAATTGGTGTTAGAATAAGGAGGTGGTAGAGGTTAGGGATCTTACTTCTTTTTAACAGGTATAACAGTTTAACCTTTTGCTGGATCCAGCAACGGAAAGCATGGTCGGAACCTCGTTCCGTTTGATGCCTCAAATAGGATGGAAAACTCTCCCTGAATGAGGTGTAGAGCCAGCTATACGGGCTATCTTCCCCGCATAAAATATCTTCCATCTGTGGTTGGCTGTAGCCCTCATGATAGAACGCTAACATCTCATCTTTTATGTGCATTAAGGCATCGGGTTCAAGCTGTGGATAGCTGTCTCGAATGATCCAGTTTAGGCCATGGCTATATTCATGTTTGAGCGTGTGTTCTCTTGCCATTTCATCCTTATCATTTAAAGCGGTTGTATTGAGCAATATGAGATAGATCCAAGGGCATTTAATGCTTTTGCTTTTGGGCTCTACCCGTTTCATGATGGCGATCGTACGGGGATCCAAAGTCTCAATAACTGAGAAAAAATCATCAGGATGATCGAGAGAAAGTACCAGCATTCCATTGTAAACGCTCAGGTGTGGTCTTTCGCGATAATCATGGGCCTGCCCCCCAAAAAGATCCACCAATAGGCGTCGTTCCATGCCTTGATAAATATCTAAAATATGAAGGATCTCTTCATTATCTGAATAAAGGCCATAAAGAATTCTCAGAATTTCATATTTCTGCGGGGAAGAGAATTGTCCAGGGTCCGGTACCACCTCAGCCAGTAATGGCCCAAAAGAGATCCGTTCCTGATTCTTATGGCATTGATTAAGAATTCGAGTCGCTCGCACAATGGTGCTAGATAGGCGTAAAAGCTGGGTGTAATAGGCGCGTTTAAAGAGGCGTAGTTTGGCCCGTGAAGGCTTCTTAGAGATCTGTTTGATCTCATGCAACGTGTCATAACGTCCCGGTGCGATAAAGTCCAAAATAGAGGCGCTGGTATAATCGGCTAGGCCCAAAACCCACTCTCGCTCTTGTTGGCTTAAGTGGGCTGCATTCAACCCTGCCGCCTGTTTTGGAGAGGGTGTAAAACCTGGATAGGTTGCTGTCTGCTCAGCTGGTTGTTGACGTTTAAACAGATGTTTCAATGAAAAAGGCACCATAAAGCCCCATCGTGGTCGGCCATGACACAGCAACAATCGCATAATCATGATTATAATGGGCTTTGGTGTGATGGTGAGATGTTTTTTGAGTAGGTGCTCAATACAGATTGTTTAACATGGACTTATGAGTGCTATTTGCCTGACCGGTTTCTCATGCCTCTATTGACTCTGGACTGAGAGGGGTTGGTTGTCTCAGTGAAGGCCACAGTGGGATTTTTGTCATAAGGGGAGGGCGTTACTTGTTCCATGCCCAAGGGCTGTTATGTGGAAGAAGTGCTAAAAAATCGATGTGTATTGTCTCTGTCGAAATGAGACGTTCACAAAAGAAAAAAGCCAACGTTTCCATTGGTTTCTTGGATCTCCCCGGATGGGGTTGGATCAGAATTTGGTGGGCCTAAATCCGGATTCACATGGAAGTTCTCTGTATGTCCGGACAAGTGGCGAGCGAGCATCCATCAAACTGCGTACTTGTGTTGCCAATAGCTTCCTAATCGTGGAATTCAGTTCCCAAAAACGGATTCAGATTGCCCCTGGCACGCATGGCACGGATAGAAACTTTGCGTGCCATCTGGAATTCCAAATAAAATCAACATCACAACTCTTGCGTGCCATCCTTGGGTGTGGCACGCATCAAACCGGACCCAAGAACAAATCCCCTCCCAAATCATTCCTCACGGATGGAGTTTTTGGGAGGCACAACAGCCCAGTCACATCCTCATCTGTTCCACAAATCCGTATGGAATCATCGGGGAGCCGACATGGATTCCGTCCTGTGCGCTTGCTATTTTATATAGAATAATTGTTTTGACATTCCTCCCCAGACAGAGGATGGTTAGTCAAATTGAGCAAGTAGCCTCCAGTAGCTTGATATTGAAATCTGAAGAGGTTCAGCGCTAGGTGTTATCTTGGCTCATGTAAAACCTAAATTATTTTCCCCTCGTGTTCGTCTCCTCATGAATTAGTCCGGCCTTTAATCTGGCAGCCATGCCAGATATTGCCATCTTCAATTCAATCGACATCGCTAGAAGCCATCTTCCTTAGCGGGGACTGCTCGTTGACATTCGGCTAATACCGGCCGGAATGATCTTGTCGCCTCCTCTGAGTTTCACTCAAGGAACGACAATGCCAAAAAACCACTTTTCCCTCTCCTCCGATGCATTGGCTGATCGGCGTGACGGTATGTCTGATCGTGCTACCGTGATATCGAAGTAGCTCACCTTACATGCTGCTACCAAAGAGCAAATTCCCAGCGCCATCATCTACTGTGAAGCCAACTTTGGCGGCATCGATGGGAAAACGGCCAACGGCCTAGTCCGCCATTCAGAACGATACAAAATTCTCTCGGTTATTGATAGCAAACAGGCCGGGTGTGATGCAGGCTTGATCCTAGACGGCAAGCAGAACGGGATTCCCATTTTCAGGGACCTCACCGAGGCATTGGAACATGCTGGTAAAACGCCAGATTTCTTCATTTACGGAATGGCTCCAGCTAGCGGACTGCTGTCGCTGCAGGAACGCGATATCATCCTCAAGGCCATTCGCCTTAAAATGAACATCATCAACGGCCTGCATGAGTTTTTGAGTGACGACCCGGAATTTTCGGCTGCGGCAGAGATCAACCAGGTGAGCATTCGCGACGTTCGTAAACCCCGTGAGCGGAAGGAACTGCGAACCTTCAATGGCAGCATTGCCCAGGTCACCTGCCCACGTATTGCCGTACTCGGCACCGACTGTGCTATTGGCAAGCGCACCACATCGACCATTTTGACACAGGCACTCAACGAACTCGGCATTAAAACCATCTTGATCGGTACCGGTCAGACCAGCTTGATCCAGGGGGCTCGCTACGGCGTGGCCCTTGATGCCATTCCGTCACAGTTTTGCGCAGGTGAGTTAGAGTCCACCATTGTCGAAGCGTTTGAGAATGAGAACCCCGATCTCATCATCATTGAGGGACAAGGCGCGTTGAGCCATCCCGCCTATTCCACCTCATCCTTCATCCTGAGGGGAAGTTGCCCTGACGGCGTTATCTTGCAACACGCGCCAGGACGCTCCCACCGTTGTGATTTCGAACAGATGATCATGCCGTCGCCCGCCTCGGAGATTCATCTTATTCAGAGCTTCTCAGACACCAAGGTCATCGGCCTGACCATTAACCATGAGGGGATGAGCAACGCAGATGTCGACGCGGCCATCGCTCGATATGAAAATAGCTTGAGCATAATCGCCACCGATCCCCTGACCCGACCAGCTCAGCGCTTGGTGGAGATGGTCCTTACGGCATTTCCCAAGCTTGAGAGAAGCCTCGTCACAGCCTCCCAATGACCGCGCCACGGATAGAGTTCGATCTTCATAAAATCCACCACAATGCCCGTATTTTGGTTAAACGGCTTGCCCCAAAGGGCATCTCGGTAACAGGGGTCACCAAAGCCACCTTGGGTTCACCCGAGATCGCTGGAGCTATGCTCCGGGCAGGGGTTCGGACTCTTGGCGATTCTCGCATCCACAATATTGAGACAATGCGTGATGCATCGATAATAACCTCGATGATGCTCTTGCGGTCCCCCATGATCAGCGAGGCAAGCCAAGTGGTGCGCCATGCCGATTTGAGCTGCAATACCGAAATTTCAGTCATTAAAGCGCTCTCCATAGCCGCTCTTAAGGCGCGGAAAACACATGAAATTATATTGATGGTTGAGTTGGGCGATTTACGTGAAGGCATCATGCCCGATGCGTTACTGAATACAGTGGAAGAAGCACAACGACTCCCAAACATAATAATAAAAGGGATTGGAGCAAATCTCGCTTGCCGATGTGGCGTGACGCCGGATTGCAGGAACATGGCTGAGCTATCCGACCTTGCCGACACCATTGAGGCGTCCTTGGGTATGACCCTTGAAATGGTGTCGGGGGGAAACTCGGCCAACCTTCAATGGGCGCTCAGTGGGGTCGAAACGAGACGAATCAATGACCTTCGTTTGGGCGAATCGATCTTGCTGGGACTGGAAACGCTCCATCGTCAACCGATTAGCGGGCTTTACACAGATGCCATCACGGTCACCGGTGAGGTCATCGAGTCAAAAATAAAACCATCGCAGCCCTGGGGAAAGATCGCGCAAACGGCCTTTGGAGAAACAGAAACTATCGGAGATCGGGGGCTCATCTCTCAGAGCCTTCTTGCCATGGGGCGTCAAGAGGTCGATCCAGATGGCCTACGGCCTCCTCCAGGGGTAAAAATCCTGGGAGCTAGCAGCGACCACCTGATTTTGGAGGTTGCTCACCATGAGCATCCGGTTGGCTCCGAGGTCAGTTTTCAACCCAACTACAGTACAATTCTCTATGCGATGACCTCACCATTTGTCATGAAATGTTATCATTGATGAAGACTCAAATGGATCGAGTGTTCCGGCTGATCGTTGGGGATGAGACCCCGGATCATACGACCATTGCGCAGTTTCGGCGCAAACTGTTTCGCCAATGTCCACAGCAGGATTGGTTTTGAAGGCAATTCCGTCAGAGCGGAGGTTCGTAGTGAGTCGCTTGGAAGATCCCAGTTCAGAGAGATTACTGGAATACGCAGAGGCTGTTGTGGAGACGTTGCGGGAGCCACTTCTGGTGCTGGATGGGTCCCTCAAGATAATAATGGCAAGCCGTAGCTTCTACCGTACTTTCCATGTGAGTCCTGTGGATACAGAAGGGCGTCAGATCTATGAGGTTGGAAACGGTCAGTGGAACATTCCCAAATTACGGGAATTATTAGAGTCAATCATTCCTGGAAATACAACAATCGAAAACTTTGAAGTCGAACATAGCTTTCCTGTTATCGGCCAGAGGACGATGCTGCTTAATGCACGGAAGATTGAAAGATTGGGCGACTTTCCCCCGAGTTTCCTGTTGGCCATTGAGGACATCACAATACGCCGCCTTGCTGAAAAAGCTCTGATCGAGCAAGCAAAGTTGCATGAGATCGTGGAGCATATGACGAGACATGATCTCAAAGGCCCCTTGACTACGATCATCGGTTTCCCGGAAGTGCTCTTAGAAGATGAAAATTTAACTGATAGCCAGAGGAAAATGATCCTCCACATTCAGAAATCTGGCTATCGTATGCTTGAGCAGATCAATCGCTCACTGGATCTATATCGAATGGAGCAGGGCATCTACAGCCCAAATTTCCAAATCGTGAGTCCACTATCCGTACTACAGCAGATAACGCAAGAATTTGAATCGACAACTCGCCATAGAAGAGTCTCTATACTTATCGAGGGAGATCAGAGTTTATCAATCCTAGCCGAGGAGCTATTGGTATTCACACTGTTTTCCAATCTTTTGAAAAATGCTGTGGAAGCTAGCCCTGCTGGCTCCCAGGTAACAATAAACCTGTCAAGAAAACAAAGTGTAGCCGAGGTACGCGTTCACAATTATGGATATCTTTCTGAGAATACCCTTGCCCGATTTTTCGATAAGCTGGTCACTTCGGATAAAGTTGGGGGAACTGGATTGGGAACTTACTCGGCCCGGCTTATAACCGAGGCTCTTGGGGGAACGATTGCAGTCGAGATTCCAGCAGCCAATGAGGTGTTGGTTACAGTTAATTTCCCCATTTGATTGCGATGTGTCAAATGAGTGGAGCCAGAAGGCAAAGAGGAGTTGCCAGTACCATTTTCGAGTTGCCCGGCGCTCTGCTTCAATGGCTTGCCGATCTGTTCCGTTGAACATGGTAACCGGCCAAACGACCTTTTCGCCCATCTGAAACGATAGCTC
The DNA here is from genome assembly GCF_036689865.1 of Magnetococcus sp. PR-3. Taxonomy (NCBI): domain Bacteria; kingdom Pseudomonadati; phylum Pseudomonadota; class Magnetococcia; order Magnetococcales; family Magnetococcaceae; genus Magnetococcus; species Magnetococcus organivorans. Next base: position 33,263 of record NZ_JBAHUQ010000019.1, on the reverse strand, counting down.
CATGCGCTACCAATACCGTAATCTCACGACTCGCGGTTCGGATGGAGATCCCCTGCTCAGTTGCCAGCTCCTGCCGGGTGATGCGGCCATGCTTTTGCGTGAGAGCAACCGCCTGCTCCTGACGCTCAGTGAGCTGGGGCATTTCACCTGCGGCATTGGGTTCTGCCAAGGTGAACGTCGGCTGGCCGAAAACCATGGCCCGCGACACTTCTCCCGCAGCCACCATACGGCTTCTTGTGGAAATATTGATCCGAGATCAACCAAGTACATTTTGGAATTCGCCAGATTAGCTTTTTCTGTTAATAGTTGGTTTTGTGAATAAATAGTGAGTCCGGTTTTGCTGGACTCACCGGGCCTGAATCCGACTTTAACAGAGAATATTGCCAAAGAGAGAACCAATCAGCGAAGAATCCGTGAGGCGGGTCCGGGAGACAGGCCTTGAGCACACCGGCAGAATATCATGCTAAATATTTGTTTAATTGTAGAATCAGGCAATAAAAAAACCGCCTCAAAAGGCGGTTCTTCAGCCGGGAGTATTTCCCCGGAAAGGGTAATGGTGGGCCCACCAGGATTCGAACCTGGGACCGACCGGTTATGAGCCGGCGGCTCTGACCGCTGAGCTATGGGCCCTTTGTCAGCTAATGACCATGTGAGCGGCAAATCTTAATATAAAGTCTCCCCACAGGCAACGTGCAATCTCTATGGGTTCCTTGTGCTTCCTTCTGCGCCCACGGTAGAAAGCTTCCCTTAACAGCATGGTGAATCGGCCTGACAATCATCCTTGACCATTGACGTGTTGTATCACCAGGGCAGGGGGGCAACGCAACGATGTTGGCGGAGCTTGGCGTGTTGTGTCGATGGCTCTAGAGGGGGGCAGGAGATGGTGTACTTGGCGCCACGTTGTATCGGGCGTTGAGACGGTGTGGCAGGGGTATAAAGAGAAAGGCACCGCCCAGAAGAGGGACGGTGCCTTTTTTCTTAAGACTCTAGGAAGCTTCTAAGCTTACGGGAGCGGGTAGGATGGCGTAACTTACGCAGCGCTTTAGCCTCAATCTGGCGAATACGCTCACGGGTTACATTAAACTGCTTACCTACCTCTTCCAGGGTGTGATCGGTGGGCAGACCAATACCAAACCGCATGCGTAAGACATGCTCTTCGCGGCTGGTTAGGGTCTGCAGAACACGCCCTGTGGTGTCACGCAAATTAGACATAATCGCATGCTCAGATGGGGAAAGCATGGACTTGTCTTCGATGAAGTCACCGAGGTGAGAATCTTCTTCATCACCAACAGGTGTTTCCAGCGAGATGGGTTCTTTGGCAATTTTAAGAACCTTACGAACCTTCTCTAAGCTCATGCTCATACGCTCAGCAATCTCTTCTGGCGTAGGTTCACGACCCATCTCTTGAACCATCTGTCGGCTGGTGCGAACCAGTTTATTGATGGTTTCAATCATATGCACCGGAATACGAATGGTGCGTGCTTGGTCAGCAATAGAGCGTGTAATGGCCTGGCGAATCCACCATGTTGCGTAGGTGGAGAATTTATATCCGCGACGCCACTCAAACTTATCCACAGCTTTCATCAGGCCAATGTTGCCTTCCTGAATAAGATCCAGGAACTGAAGTCCACGATTGGTGTACTTCTTGGCAATGGAAATGACCAAACGTAAGTTGGCCTCAACCATCTCTTTTTTGGCCTGATTGGCTCGGCGCTCACCGTCCAAAAGTTTCTTGTTACATTTTTTCAGGTCAGAAACTTTTTGGCATGCTTCTTCTTCGATGCTGCGAATGACCGACTGTGCTTCACGAATGGTGTCCGCATGCTCATAGAGACGCTTCCAAGGTGCACTTCGTGTTTTCGCAAAGCCATCAATCCAGGCAGGGTCACTTTCATTGCCTGAGAACTGCTGAACAAACTCTGGCTTTTTAACGTTGCACTGGGTGACCACCACCAGAATCTTCTGTTCCTGGGCACGTACAGCAGCAACATAGCTTTTTATGCGCTCAACCAAACGGTCACGCTGTTTGGGGGAGAACTTAATGGATGCAACAATTTCCACAATACGTGATTTGTGGGCATTGTATTCAGCCAACAGCTTTTTGCACTCAGCCCCAGTGGGGTTTTTCTGCAGAGCTTCAGTCAAAGGATCACGCAGATCCGTGAGTACTTCATTCTCACGGGTGATCTCATCAAAGGTCGCCAACGTTGCTTCATAGAGCTCGCGGAACTGTTCATTTTCCGCTTCGCGTTCTGCAGCGATCTCCTCTTCAGTTTTGACCGGAGGGGGGGCTTCTTCAACAACGACGACAGGTGCGGCTTCCTCACCCTCTTGGGTGCTGGCTTCCTCACCTTTTTCCTGGTCTGTCTCAGAGCCCTCTGTGGCCTCCGCTTCTTCACCAAGTTCTGTCGTGGCCTCTGTCTCTTCTTCTTCAGCACCCTCTTCTTGGGGTGTGGAGATGTCCAGGACTTCACGTAATGATACTTCACCCGCACGTAAGCGTTCTGCCAGCGTCATCACTTCATTGAAGGTAGATGGGGCATCGCAAATGGTCGCGATAACCTCATTACAGCCTTCTTCGATACGCTTGGCGATGGCGATCTCACCTTCTCGGGTGAGCAACTCCACCGAACCCATTTCACGTAAATACATACGTACAGGGTCATCTGTCTTACCTAGATCAATATCCTCGATGGCCCCATCGCTACGGCCGCTCTCTTCACTGTCCTCGCTATCATCATCGTCACTCTCAGCATCAAAATCGGAGATGGCGATAGGCTCCTCGGCGATATCTTCATCTAGGTTATCGAGATTGCCGATACGGGCATTAGAGGTGCTCTTTGTTTGAGCTGTCTCTTCGTTCTCGTCATTAACCAGATTGATACCCATGTTGTCGAGGAGACCGACAACATCTTCCATATCCTCTGCAGAGTTCATGTCGTTGGGAAGCACATCGTTGACCTCATCATAGGTCAAGAAGCCCCGCTCTTTACCGCGGGCGATGAGCTTTTTCATGTCTTCGCGCTTGTTATCCTCGGCCATGTTACCTTTTCCGTCCATTACACGGTGTTTGCCGATCGTCAGCGTTAGATACCCAATCTAACGCTGCTTAAGCCGTGCTCTCTCTTCCAATAGAAAGTTCAGTCGTTGGAGGTCTTTATCAATGGTATCCCGATCGTTTTGACGAATACGGGCTTTGGCCTCTACGATTTCTTCTTCCAATTGTCGTGATTGCACAGCCTTTAACGCACCTTCAAACTCCCTGACGGGATCATCCAAAGGTGTTTCTTCTTCTCTCAAAATACGCTTAGCCAGTAAGACAGACTGTCTATCGCTTAGCTGATCGATAGGAAAGACGTCTGTGTGGTCCAACTCGACTAAGTCAGGTGCTACACTCAACAGTTCGGTCAATAATTGATAAAGTTGAGAGCTTTTCAACTTTGCTTTATCTAATTCTTCGAGATTTTCTTGTAAAAGAACCGGTGATCGAAGTGCTGATGCAATCAATACCTGTTCAAAATCTCGACCTTTGGTCTCACCACCTAGACGTAACGTTGAGACCTCTTGTTCCAGGGTTGGTGCCCCGGTTTTTTGCCAAGCCTGTTTTTTCTTAAAAGCAGGTTGCCAGCTTCTTTTTTCAGGGGCGCCTTGTGTTGGGGCGGGCGCGGACCTTGGTGGTGGTGTCCAGGGGGGCTGGGAGGGGGAGGTTTGCCAGGGCGCTGTCGGCGCTTGCATCTGGTTTGGTGCGACCCCTTGCAGCAGTTGTTCTCCCCTTAACCCGCCAAGTTTGTCCCCTAAATCATCTGCATACAGTTGGCGCAGCACTGGATCGGCCACACTGGAAATTAAGGGGCGTATGCGGTGTGCGGCAGCTGCGCGTCCCTCGGGTGTATAGAGATCCAGTTGTTTCCCCATTACCTTATGGATCAGTTGCATGGGGCTGATGGCGCGTTTGGCGCGTTCTTTAAACTTAGCAACCCCCTCTTTTTGTACCAGAGAGTCGGGGTCCTCCCCGTCTGGTAGAAAAAGAAACTGCATATGTCGGTCGGCCTGTAAGCCGTTTAGGCCGCGCTCTAAAGCCCGCCACGCGGCACGGCGTCCAGCGGTATCACCATCAAAACAGAAGATCAGCCGATTGGTGCGTTGCCATAATCGCTTTAAATGCTGATCGGTAACCGCTGTTCCCAGGGTAGCCACGGTACCGGAAAAGCCATATTCTGCCAGCATAACCGCATCCATATAGCCTTCAACCACCAGTGCCATTTCACCTCTGCTCCAGCGCTCTTGCGCATGGCTGAGGGCATAGAGCACATCGCTTTTATTGTACAGCGCAGTCTCTGGTGAGTTGATGTACTTCGGTTTCTCATCGGTTAAAACACGGCCACCAAAAGCGATACACCGGCCACGACTGTCAAGAATGGGAAAAATAACCCGGTTTCGAAAGCGGTCGTAAACGGTGCCATCATCTTTTTTGATCAATAGCCCAGCATCCAGCATGATCTCAACAGCCGCATCCCCCCCGCCAAAAAAATCAAGCAGGTTGCGCCATCCTGGCGGTGCAAAGCCCAGTTCATAGCTGGATATGGTCTCTGCCGTTAAACCGCGACGATGTAAATATTCTCGGGCCATGCGCCCGTTTGGGGCTTTAAGCTGGCCTTGGAAAAAACGCTTAGTCTCTTCCAGCAGGCTGCGTAGCTTGCCCCTTTTATCCCGAGCCTGAGCCTGGGCGGGTGTTTCTTTGCTTCTTTCAGGAAGCGGTAGCCCGCTTTGTGCCGCCAACTCCCGAATCGCCTCTTCAAAGGGCATGCCCCGCGTTTGCTGTAGAAACTTAATGGCGTCTCCACTGGCTCCGCACCCAAAGCATTTGTAGTAACCCTTCTCCTGGTTAACATTGAAAGAAGGGGTCTTCTCCTGATGAAAAGGGCAGAGCCCAAGCCAGTTTCGGCCTCTCTTTTTTAGAGGGAGCTGGCGCTCTACAACATCAATAATATCCACCCGCTCCTTGAGTTGATCAAGGTAGCTGTCTGGGAAATAAGCCACGACTGGGATTAACCCAGACGACCCTTAACCATGGCAGATAACTTGCCAAAATCGGCCCGGTCATCACTGTTCTTTTTTAACCACCCCATCACAGCCCCCATTTTTTTAATAGAGTCTGCACCTGTTGTGGTCATGGCTTGCTCAACCAAAGCTTGCATCTCATCATCACTGAGTGGCTCAGGTAGAAAAGCTTCCAGTATGGTGACCTCTGCTTCTTCCTTGGCAGCGGCTTCTTCTCGCCCACCGTCACGCATGGCTGTGGCTGAATCCCGCCGCTGCTTTATCTGGCTACGAATCACCCGGATAGCATCTGTATCGGTAACATCCCCTTTGCCGGCTTTCTCTTCATTGAGTAATGCCGCTTTGAGCATGCGAAGGGCAGAGAGGGTTTCGCTGTCCTTATTACGCATCGCCTCTTTCATGCGTTGGCCGAGTTGCGTTTGAATGCTCATTGGGGTGTTTCCTTGTCACGCGATTAACATTTCACACCATGACATTAAAGGGGGATTACATGATGCTCATGTAGCCCTGACTGGGTGAAACTAGATTTCTAGATGGTTTCGTGCGATAAAGCTGGTCTTGAGTTCCGGCTGCCCGGTATGGGTGCGGGTTCCCTGGTCGGATGCTCGGTTCCGTGTGGAGCGTCAGTGGTTGGGGTGCAATCCTGCGAGCCCAAGGTTGAAGACCTGATCTCATCACCAAAAAAATTTGGTGCCTTCTTTAAAATGACAAAGATGGGTAGAGCGCAGGTCGGAAGATTTTGTCGAGCATGACGGTGTTTGTCAAGTGTTAGATTGAGTGAAATTCAAAAAATACGTTGACAGCGTATAAAGGTCAGTGCTGTGGCGTATCTTGAATAGGTTCTGGAGCGTGGTTGACCCTTAGGGGTAACCATTGGATGAAATGAGGGGCTGTCTGGTTTGGTGTGCGTGATGTGCGCGCGTTACGCACACCTGGATTCCCGTTGGAGAGATACTATGTCGAAAGCGTTACGCTATTTGGCGGCTGCACGTCCAGCTGCTGCAACCAGTTTGTTAACATTCTATAAAGAGAGTGTACAAGCTCTAGATGATAAAACACGTTGTTTAATCCAAATCGTGACTAAAGTAACGGTAGGGACTGAGCGTGGATTGCGGCAATATGCACCAAAAGCTTTAAAGGCTGGTGCAACTAAAGAAGAAATTCTTGATGCCGTCTTGATGGCTTTCCCGGCTGCAGGGTTAAATAAGGTGTTGGATGCCATTCAGGTCCTGCGTGACTTGGATCTGGTGCCAGAAGTTGAAGGGGACCAAGAGCAGGAGCAGCCTGATGACGTGTTGGGGCAGGTTGATGAGTTCCCGTTAGAGAAGATGTCCTGTGTGGCTTATGGTGAGGGTAACTTAATTGTTTACCGTGATGGCGATGAGAGTGTCAAAGTTTGGCAGAGTCGTTGTCCGCATGCCAAAACCTCGCTATGTAAAGGGGTTGATCATGGGCAAAAAGTTGAGTGCCGTGTTCATAATTGGGTGTTTGATCTAACCACGGGGGCTTGTACCGATCCCGATCCAGCCGATAAACCAGGGTTGGTTGCCGTACCCGTATCAATCGAGAATGGTGTGGTGCGGGTGGCATAGTGCTTTTTTGCTGATTTGTAAGTGTTTGTAAAAAGGGGTGGCTTTATGCCGCCCCTTTTTTTATGGGGAAAGGTGAATGATTTGGGCAGGTTGTTGCATTTAGGTTTTACGTATGATTTTGAATGTTTTTTGAAAGAGGTTTGTTAAGTGGCCTAAGTGTTGCATTGATGTTTAGCGCGCTGAAAAATGTGCCAGAAGATAAATGGAAGTGACCGCTGTCGTGAGGTCTTGAAGTACCATTCTGCGACAGCTCATTTATCCGAGTATTAATAATCCGGGCAGTGATTGCCCATTACCCGTGAAGGGCTAACCAAACAGATGCAATCCGCGCTTAGACATAGCACCGGACAGCGCTACACAGCAGGGGTCACGTTATTCTTGTTCCTGCTTGTGTGGAGTATTCTGGGTGATCTGCGTGCAGAACGTGGAGCGCGAGGCATTCCTGTTGGTATCTTCAGGGTTACCCCTAAGTTGACAGCTGCTTACAGCTTTGAGGACAATCTTCTAAAAACAAAAGATGATAAGGTTAGTGACTCTGTCGTTACATTGACGCCTGTCGTTGTGGTTAAAACCCACTGGCGAAAGCTGGCTGTAACATTGACTGCTACGTCAAACATTGCCCGCCATCTCAAGCGGGAAATGGAAAACTATGCAGACAAAAATGTGGCGGTAGAGCTGGAAATGAAGCCTACGAAGCGCCTGAAGTTGAACGTGCAAGGTTTTATTGCATCCAATCACTCATCACGTGGTGCGCCTGATACGGGTGGTCAATCGACCTCCGAACCTCCCTCCACCTATACAACGTTTGGGGGCAAGGCCATTGCAGCCTATACCTTGAACAAGTACCGTGGTCAGGTCACCTTGTCTCATGATGTAGATACTCAGAAAGATGTCGGCCGTTATTGGCAGGGGATTGAGTTTAAGCTGATGCATGCTCTGGGTAATAAGACGAATGTATCAGTGAATGTCGGCATGAACCGTCATGTTTATGATGATGCAGCACTGCTGCGTGATGGTTCAGAGTATAAGTATGGTGTGGGTTTGGCTCTGAGCCCCAAAGCACAAATTTCTGGTAATATCCAGGTTGGTCAAACCTTTAAGACACTGGACGATAATGGTGCTTTAGATGCTTCAGCCATGACGCTTAGCAGTTCATTAACCTGGAAACCTGCCAAGCGCACTAATGTTACGTTGAATACCTCTCGTGGCTTTAATGAAGGTGGGACCACTGGTGACTACTTTATTAACACCGATGCCTCACTTTCTGTGCGACATTCTCTCCGAAGTTTCCTCTCAGTTAATGGGAGCCTGGGCTTGTCTCGTTCAGAGCATAGTATCGATCAAGAAGATGATACGTGGACTTTGTCGAGTGGCTTTGCCTATCAGTTCCCGAAATGGGTGAGCTTGAATGGGAGCTACACTTTTACGGATAAGCAGTCTAGTGCAGAGAGTAGTTCCTATAACAGTAATCAGTTCATGTTCTCCCTCGCTGGTGGTCTATAAGCATTCTGGATGACATGCTTTTACCTCTATCTGTTTGCTTAGAGCTTAGATATCCGGTAAAACAGGCATTCGTATAGAAAAACGTCAAGAGTCCGACGGTCTTGTTTTGTCATGTAGGTAGGTGTTGTTGAGAGCTTTTGCCGGGTAGACTTGCAAAAAGGCTCTGTGCATGATGAATGGGGAGGAGAGCGTAAAGATGAAAAAGAAGCTTCTACTGATTCTCTGTGCAACGGTATGGATGCTTGCCTCGCACACCTTGCAAGCTTCAGAGCTTCGTACAAGTTACCGTTTGGGCCCAGGGGATAAAATTCAGATCAGTGTCAATGGTGAAGATGATCTGAGTATTAAGACTCAAGTTGCGCCTGATGGTAAAATCTCCTGGAATTTTATTGGCGATGTCCAGGTGGCAGGTTTAAGCATACAGGCGTTGGAAAAGCGTCTTTATAATATTTTGATTGATGGCTTTCTTAAAAGGCCGATCGTCTCTGTAACCATCCTGAATTACCGTACACTGTTTGTGAATGGAGAAGTGGGTTCTTCAGGGGGATACCCCTACCGTCCTGGCTTAACGGTGCGTAAAGTTGTGACCCTGGCAGGGGGGTTTACAGACCGGGCGGATGAAAGCCGTATGACGGTGATCCGTGGTTCAGATAAGACGCATACGGAGCAACCTATTGGTTTGGATGATCCTGTTTTCCCAGATGATATTATCACCGTTCCAGAAGGTTTTTGGTGATATTCAGTAGGATGGTTTTTAATAGAAAGAGGGGACATCAGTCCCCTCTTTTTGTTTATGGTAAAGTGTGCATGAGTCAGGAAAATGGCATACCTATCACGCCCTTTGTGCGGTATGCTTAAGAGGTTGCTGTGCGAAAAACGGCAACCGAAGCTCCTGTTTATGTCACTCCATTTAGGGGGGTTGCATCTTGCTTATGGGTGCAGACGCTCTGAAAAGTTGACTTGAGTTAGAAATTTGATGGATTAATCAGCCTGCTGTATGGGGGAAGTGATGGGTATACACCGCGTAACTCGGCCATTATTAGGCTTTTTCCTGTTGCTTTTTTTAACGGTACAGATCGCCGAAGCTGCGCCTGTTCATGTGGGGCGTATGGCCCGCACAGTTAAAACAGTGCAGGTTTTTGAAGATGGCCAAACCAAAAAAATTCGGTTTGGTGCCAAGTTATATGCCAACCAAACTGTCCGAACCGGTCCTGGAGCTAAAGCGGTTATTCGTTTTAGAGATGGTTCTTCATTGACCCTTGGGCCTGATGGTGAGTTGGAGCTTCAAAAATATGCTTTTAACCCTGTTGAAAGTCATGTTTCTAAACAGGTGAAAGTTAAACGAGGTGCCTTTCGCTACCTTTCTGGGTTTAAGGTGAAAAACCAAGATGTGAAACTCCATACACCTGTGGCATCCATGGGGGTCCGGGGTTCTGTTTTGGAAGGTGTGGTGGCGGAAGATACGCCAGATTTTGCCTTTTTGTCTGATGGCGCAGGGTATATTAGAAATGCTAAGGGCAACCAAACCCTAGCTGGTGGGCAGGCCAGTGCTGGCCTGCAAGGTAAAGGTCCCATGCCCCCCACCCAAATGCCTGTTGAGGTTACAGCCAACATGGTTCAAGAGATCCAGGCCCAGTTAGGGACGGGTGTGGATGATCTTAAAGAAAACTTTACCCAGGCGATGTTAGAAGAGGATGCACGGGCCAGCCGTTTGCCGCTGTATCGTCAGCTCGGTTTATCTGTTCCCAATAAAAAACAGCCAGATGTACCCTTGGCACCGGCGGCTCCTGCGGACCGTCGATCTAACCTGATGCAGCAATTGAAAAGCCTGGCCCAGTCAGGTGGTCATGCTTGGGATCAAGTTTTGGCGAAGAAATTTATCTTCTCTTTGATCTCTTCAGCCCATGCCCAGGGTGTGGGGCAAGCGATGACTATGTTGCGTCAAGCCGCTTCTCTGGGGTTGATGTCACCTCGCCCTGTGGGGGCCCCGCTTAGTGCGGCGCAGCAAGCGTTTGTTACCCAAGTGCAACAGGCAAACCCTCAAGCTGCTCAAGTCCTTGCGCAGAGTGTCGCGACCCAAAAGCAGTCACAGCAAAGCAACCAGTCTCAATCCACCAATAATGTTGTGCGGTCTACAACGGCGACCTCTAACAACCAGAGTGAAGTCAGTAAGATGGTGGGCAATGCCGTGCAGGCAGCAGGGGCCACTGACCTGACCATTGCCAAGGCCTTAGCTCAGGTGATTGTACAAAGTGCGCTCTCTGTTGAAGGTAAAACCAATAATGCGGCCACAGCGACAGATTTGGCGTCCGTGGCGTCTAAAGCCTTTCCCGCTGTGGCTGGAGATGTCGCCTCTGCGGCTGTAACCGCGTTGCCTGCGGCACAACAGGATGCGGCTTCATCCCAGGTGGCCGCCGCAGCTGCCGTAGCTGCACCAGAATCCGCAGCGGCTGTTGCCGGTGAGGTGGCTCGTGTCTCTGGCGCTGGTAGTGCTGCGCAAGTTGCAGCCTCGGTTGCCCAGGCTGCTGGCCCAGCCCAAGCCGCAGCCGTTGCCGCAGAAGTTACGCGGGTCTCTGGCGCAGGTTCTGCGGCAGAAGTTGCGGCCTCTGTGGCTAAAGTTTCAAATACGCGTGCAGCAGAAATTGCAGCGGCTGTGGTTAACCAGGCCAAAGATCAGGGCGCGGGGGTGGCGGCCGCTGTCACACAGGCTGCAGGTCCACAAGCTGCAGCGACGGTAGCCTCCTCAGTTTCTAACGTGGTTGGGGGCGATGCTGTGCCAGGTATTGCCGCCTCAGTCGCCGCGGTTGCGCCGAACCAATCTGGTGCGATTGTCGGTGCTGTCGCTCAACAGGCGGCCGCTGAGAATAATTTGGCCAGTTTGGTTGGTGCTGTCACCCAGACCTCTCAAACCAATGCGGTGGATATTGCGGTGAGGGCGGCTCGTGCAGCAGGTCCAAATAATACCCAGTCAATAGGGGCTATTATCGCCGGATCTGGGAGTATTTCAGAACAAAATCGTGCCGTTGTCATTAGAGCTCTGGGGACTTCCACAGGTCGATCTCTTGAAGCCTTGAGAAATGCCGCTGCTACTGCGCGTACACTGGTAGGCGCTCGGCTCCGTACTGCGTTGATCCGATCCCGTTTAGCTGTGAATTCCTCGCGGACTGTTGTGACTCGGACATCCAGAATCTCTACTCTTGTGGCGACGCGTGCAGTTCGGGATCTTGCCGGGGCGCAAAGATCCCTTGCTAAAACGCTTGCAGTCGTCGATCAGAAGGGTGTGCCAATCACGCAGGAGAAAACAATAGAGAAGGTGATAGAAAAAATTGAATTTATTGAAGAGGAAAAAAAAGTTATCACCATTGAGAAAAATGCTAGCGGTAGTTAACTCCGGGTGACGGTTTTCTTGTCGGTCTGTCTGGTGAAAAGGGAGAAGCATTGGCTTCTCCCTTTTTTATGGATTTGTCACCCGCAAGTTTCCTCAAGCATATCTAACGTGAGCGCTCTTTCAAAGGTTTGTGTGGGTCTTTGCAGGTGTTGTTGGTCGAGCTTCACAGTAAAACTGAGGATTGAGCTTTGGTGTGGTGGAGCGGGTGTTCGTGTACGTCTGATGGATGAACCTGATATCGGTGTGGGGGCTTGGTCGCTAGGGCGTGGTTGCGTTGTGGGTAAGGCGTCGTGGCTTGTGCCGTTTAAAATCCCTTGTTCAAATCTTTAGGGTGTAGGTGGCTCTCATGTCTTTCGTTCGCCTAGGCCGAACGGGTGCAGAATAAAGAGGTGGCCCTTAAGGCACAGCTGATCCCTCATCATCAAGCAAAGAGAGCTTCTGATCTTGATAGTGCAGGATGCTGCAAGCTTCACCAGCCTGGATGATACGCATAATCGCCATTTCCAAGGTTTCTTGGCCAAAGCGTTTACGCCAGTGGGGGAGGGCGCTGCGTTCTAGTGGGGGGGTGGTATCAAAAAAAGCCATGCCGCATAGATATTGCCAGCTGGGTTCTTGGCACCACTGGCTAACCAAGCGCTCTTCAGATAGATCAAACAGCCGCTGTAAAAAATGAAAGCCCACCATCATGCGAATACTTTTACCGGGGCGTCCACGTCTGGCATAGCCGTGCTGAAATTGTTTTTCAATACTTGGCCAGGGGATCTCATCGGCCAGAATCACCAGGGGGTGATGGGGATCAATCTCTTCTTCAATACGTGGTGTGAAGAGATTCCATTGTAGACCCTCACTCGGATCATTTTTTCTGAGCATTAGATAACTCCTTTCCATCCTTGGAAATTCCTATGCTACCCCAATGTTCTTAGATAGGCCACCCCTGTTGTTATTGATATGACTGATGGGGTGATGTGATGAAAAGAATATTAGTGGACATTGTATTTTATATGCACAAAGGATGGATGTGAATTTCTGGAATGGGGGGTATGCATGATCTAAACCTTGTTCCCTAAGGCTTTTTTGGTGTAATAAAGATTTTCAGGATGACCTCATAATTCCAATTTGTGCGGTGTTATGGTATGGTGGATCATTGATATCCATATCAAATCCTGTATATTGTTCAGCAAAAAGCCGGTCATCACTGTGGTGAATGTTCCGGCACGCATTCACATCTTTTTGGAGATTGTCATAATGGCAGATCCCATTCGCGTAGCGGTCACTGGTGCCGCTGGTCAAATCGCCTACTCACTGTTGTTCCGTATCGCTTCGGGTCAGGTCTTTGGCGCAGATCGTCAAGTTGAATTAAGCTTGCTAGAAATTCCTCAAGCCATGGGTGCCCTGGAAGGGGTGATCATGGAGCTGCACGATTGTGCATTCCCAACCTTGGGTAAAGTTGAGGCTTTTGACGACCCTGCCAAAGCGTTTGATGGTGTGAACTGGTGCTTGATGGTCGGTTCCCGTCCTCGTGGCCCTGGTATGGAACGTGGCGACCTGATCAAAATTAATGGTCCTATCTTTGTGAGCCAAGGCCAAGGTCTGAACAAGGCTGCGGACGATGTGCGGGCTGTGGTGGTGGGTAACCCCTGCAACACCAACTGTATGATCGCTGCGCATAACAGTGATGTTCCCAGTGATCGTTTTTCCGCCATGATGCGCCTTGATCAAAACCGCGCCATGCACTTGCTGGCTGAAAAGGCGGGTGTTGAAGTTAAAGAGGTTAGCAATATGGTTATTTGGGGTAACCACTCCAATAATCAGGTGCCTGACTTTGAATATGCACAAATTGGTGGTAAGCCTGTGCCAGAGGTTATTACAGACAAAGCATGGCTTGAGAATGAGTTTATGCCCATTGTTCAAAACCGTGGTGCGGCCATCATTAAAGCACGTGGTGCTTCCAGCGCGGCCTCAGCAGCCAATGCTGCGATTGATCATGTCAAAGCCTTGATCAACCCCACCCCTGCGGGCGAGAGCTTCTGTAATGCAGTTATGGCCAATGGTGCCTATGGTGTGGACGACGGCTTGATCGCTGGTTTGCCTTTGACCTCTAAAGGTGACGGTAATTGGGATGTGGTTGAGAATGTACCCATGAGCCCCTTCATCAAAGCTAAATTTGACAATGTTCTTGATGAACTGCGTCGTGAGCGTGAGATGGTTAAGGATCTGCTTCCTGGCTAAAGCACGTTGCGGGCTTTCTACTGGTCCGTAAATATGAAATAATGAACGCGCCGCTGGTTGCTCCTGTCATAAGGAGTATACTGCGGCGCGTTTTTTTATGGGCTGTATGGTAACGACATGGTGGCTAGCCCACCTTATCTTTATATAGGTGTCCGCATGAAGTATGTGGTGTTTCTTGGTGATGGTATGAGTGATGATCCCATTGCCGCTTTAGATGGCCAAACCCCTTTAATGGTGGCCAAAACCCCCAATTTAGATCGTATGGTTAAAGAGGGGGTTGGTGGCTGGAGTCGTAACACACCGGATGGCTTTGAGCCCGGTAGTGATGTGGCCAACCTTGGGGTCTTAGGGTATGACGTAAGAGAGAGTTACAGCGGGCGCTCTCCCCTGGAAGCCGCTGCTATGGGGGTTGAGCTGCGTGATGGTGATGTGGCCTTCCGCTGTAATATGGTCTCTTTGTCCAGTGATTATCGCATCATGGCTGATTTTTCAGCGGGGCATATTACCAGTGAAGAGGCTGCTGAACTCATTAAAACTCTGGATGAAAAGTTGGGTAGTTCAGCGTTTGAGTTCCACCCTGGTGTCAGCTATCGGCATCTGTTGGTGTGGCGGGGTGGGCGGGTAGACCTAAAGTGCCGCCCCCCTCATGATATCTCTGATAAGGAAATCGCCGATCATCTACCTTCTGGGCCGGATGCGGACCCCATCCGCGCTTTGATGATGGATTCCCGTGAGATTCTTGCGGATCACCCCGTCAATAAAAAGCGCGAGGCGGAAGGTAAGGCTCCAGCCAATAGTATATGGTTGTGGGGGCACGGCTACCGCCCGCAGTTGGCACATTTTAAAGATCGCTTTGGTAAAAGTGGTGCCATGATTACGGCTGTGGATCTTATGCGCGGTATCGCCAACTGTATCGATTTTGAAAATATTGTGGTGCCTGGTGCAACGGGTTGGATCGATACCGACTATGTGGGAAAAGCCAACGCCTGTATGGATGCCCTAAAGCGGCATGATCTGGTCTTTGTGCATGTCGAGTCTCCGGATGAGTCTGGCCATGCGGGCCGTATGGATTATAAAATCCAGGCGATTGAAGACTTTGACGCCAAAATTGTTGGGCCTGTACTGACCTATCTTGAAGCTCAAGGGGCCTACCGGGCCGTGGCTTTGCCAGATCATCCCACACCTGTGGATACCAAGACCCATAATATGAACCCTGTTCCCTTTGCGATGTGTGGGACGGGCATTAAGCCGGATGAGAATAGGGCCTATGATGAGAACCTGCTGGAAAAAGGTAGTGTCTCTTATGATCCGGGTATTGATATGATGGCTGATATGCTCCGTTCGTAATACGCATAAAAAGCTGGCCCTTAAGTGTTAGGGTCGGTTTTTTTATGCCAAGCTTGCACGGATAAAAAAAGCCCTTGGGCATATACCCAAGGGCTTTTAAATACAGCAGTCGCGCCGTTAAAACGCCACTCCCCTAAGGGAGGGTCAAGCTTAGGCAGCGATTTTACGCTCGCGGATCTGACGGGCCACCTTACGCATGGAAGGGGTCAGTTCAGAAGGCAAGGTCTTGAGCAGGTAGTTGTCCAAACCACCCGCATTGTCCACAGAGCGCAGGGCGCTGGTGGAAATGGTGACTTTGACAGACTGACCTAGAGCCATGCTCCAAAGTGCTTTGGTCTGAATGTTAGGCATCCACTTCCGACGGGTTTTGCGTTGGGAGTGGGAGACTTTGTTACCAGCTTGGGGGGCTTTGCCACCCAGAGTTTTTTTACGTGCCACGGCGCGGCTCCTTCTATGTGTCGACTTGATCAAGTCAAGATTCATCCTTATCAGGAAGCGCGAAATTATATATAAAGGAAGGGTGCATGACAAGCACGGAATGTGGCAAAGAGGTATCAAAACAGTGAAATGGCCAAAAAAAATGGCCAAACACTGGGGTGTAGCCGCAATGCCCAACGGCATAAAAGGAAAGATGCGATGTCAGAAGTGCCTAAAAAGAAGAGTGTTTCTCAGTTGATGGCGCAATATCCTGGATTGGAGGATGCTTTGGCAAAGCGAGGGATCGAATGTGCCTGCTGTCTTGCATCCCAGGTGGATACCTTGAGTGATGTGGTGCGTATGTACAACATTAACGCTCAAGATTTGCTGCAAGAGGTAGATGGATTAAGTGCTGAAGAGGCTGGTTTGCCGCTCTAAAAAAAAGAAAATAAGCCTTAAGAGCCGGGAATTGCCGTAAAAAAGGGCCTTTGACGCAACGTTTTTTGGGTCCGAATGACTAAAAAAGAGAGAGAGTAGATTAAGGGTTTGCAAAAAATGGTCGAAACAGAGAAGGAGGGCCAATGGAAAAGAGCCTACTTCTCATGGATGAAACCGGTGTGTGGTTTAATCGCCACAGCACCAACAGACCCTGCGATTGGTACATACCGTGAAAAAACATCGGTTGAAAACGATTAGTGCAATCAGTTCCCTGGTAGTGTTGGGACTGGTGGGATGCACCTGGGCTGTGGAAGGGGGTCTCTCCCAGTCTGATGCCGCAGGCGCACCCGACAAGATAAAAAAAGCCGTACATTACTATACCCCAGAAGAGCGTTTGGCGAATATGACGGCCAGTTACAGCTTTTTGGTGGGGCATATGATGCTGCGTGACCATAATTGGAAAGGGGCTGAAACAGCCTTTACCAGTGTGGTGGATAGTGACCCGACCGCGTTAGAGTCGCGTGTGATGGTGGCCCGTCTGGCCATGCAACGCAGTGATTTCAAAAAAGCGCTGATCCATGCCCGCAAGGTTGTTGATCAAGCCCCCAATCATGAACTGGCCCGAAGCACCCTGGCGCGTATTCTACGCGCACTTAAACGCTATCCTGAAGCTGTTGTGCAGTATGAGTCGATCCTAAAGCAGGATGCTAACAAGAGTGGTGTACGGCTGGTTTTAGCACAACTGCTGGGGCGGGTAGGGCGTGCAGCAGAGTCGTCCGCTGTGGTTGAAGAGCTCTTTGCCCACCCTCTTATGGGGTGGCGGGCAGAGCTGGCCGTTGGGCGTGCTTGGTTACACCAAAAAGATCTAAACCAGGCCCTTGTTTCATTTACACGTGCCCGTGATCTGGCCCCAGAACAGCTGGAGCCCACGTTGGCATTGGGCTCTGTGCTACAAGATCTGAAAAAGAGTCAAGAAGCAGAGACCATTTACCGGGCCTATCTTGAGGAGCACCCTGGCAGTCAAGTGGTGCATACCCGTCTTGGTCGCTTGCTGTTAAATGTGGATGACCGAGAGGGGGCTCTGGCGGTTTTTACCAATCTTCAAAAATTGGCGCCAAGCAGTGTGCAGGCTCACCTGAGTAGTGCCTTTATACTGCTCTCTCAAGAGCGCTTTGAAGAAGCCTTGGAGGCCTTGCGCCTTGCCGAGGTGCAGCAGCCGGATAACCCGAGCATTCGCTACTATCTGGGGCAGGCGTTGGAGTCTCTTAAGCGGGATGACGAGGCCGTTATTGAGTATGCAAAGGTGCAGCCCGGCCAAACGTTCTATCCAGAATCACAGATTCGTGTGGCTTATCTGCAATCGGATCTAGGCCGTGAGATGGAAGGGGTGCAGATTGTTGAAAATCTGCACAAGTCCCATCCTAAGCGTGTGGATGTAATGTTGGCGCTTAATTTTCTGCAGCTGCAGACAGATCAGTATGAAAAAGTGATCGTGACAACCCGCGCAGGGTTGTTGTTGGATCCCGATGAGTCCCGTTTTCTCTTCAACCGAGCCATGGCCTACGACAAACTGGGGCGGTGGAAGGCTGCTGAAGCCGACTTGGAAGCCTATATCAAGGTTAATCCCAACGATGCCCACGCCCTCAACTATCTGGGGTATACCTGGGCAGACCGGAATGAAAACTTGGAGGACTCCCTTCGGCTGCTGAAGAAGGCGGCCAAACTGGCACCGGGTGATGGCTTTATTACCGATAGCCTGGGTTGGGTGTTGTTCCGTATGAATCGCTTGGATGAGTCGGTTCACACCATGCGGGAGGCCGTGCGCCTACAGCCGGATGATGCTACCATCGTGGAACATCTTGGGGATGTGCTCAAAGCTGTCGGACGCAATAAAGAAGCCGCCAACTTTTGGAAAAAATCCCTGAAGATCAATCCGGATAACGACAAACTCAAGGAGAAGTTACGCCATTTGAAGCTGCCTTGATGGGGCGAGCATGGCGGTAACGCCAGGGTTACTCATGTTGAAAAAGTTGGTTGTGCCTTTGGGCGGGATCCCGTTGTGGATCCCGCTTTTGTCTATCATGCTTGGGTTAAGTGGCTGTGCCTCCAAGCCTTCAACGCTTTTAGAGAGCGAAAGTCTGCGGTGGCACGCGTTTGATCAAGCGCGTAATTGGCAGATTCGCCTCAGAAATTCGGTACGTGGTCCCTGGCGGGTTGATGGGGTGATGCGTATGGAAAATGCCACAGAAGGACGCAGCAGCCGAGTGCGTATCCAAGGGGATGGCCTGCAGCGTATGCGTTTGCAAGCCTATGGGCCTTTCCGGCAATTGGCGATGGAGGTGTGGGTGAGTGCGCTGTGGCTGGAGCGGGTGTTGCCTGACCGGCTTGAAGTGGAGCGGGTGCCTGCTAACCGCGATGGTATGGCCCACTTTACAGGCTTAGAAATTCCCCCTCAACATCTTGTCCGCATGCTGTTGGGGTTGACCTCCTTAGAGAGTCATTGGAGCTGGCAGAAGATTGATGGAAATTACTGGCTGCAGGGTAAAGGCAGTGACCGGATCCGAATTGCCCCAGAGGATGGGCGCCCCCTTGAACGCTGGGGTATGGTGCGTCCTGGTTTACCCTTCCATGTGCGTTACCAGTGGGATGATGATGCGCAGCCGCGTCAACATTTGACCCCTGACCGTATCGAAGTAAGGGTGGGTGAGAGTAGTCGCTTAAGCTTGTCGGCTAAACGTTGGCGCTTGGGTGGTAAGCCGGGTCCCGTATCTTGGCGTGTTGCCTACCCCAAAACAGTCTTTAAAGAGTTTTGGCCGCTTAAGCAGGAGTAAAGCATGTCCCCTACGGTTGTTTATGAGGCCCCTGCTAAGCTGAACCTGACGTTACGTGTGGTGGGGCGTCGGGCCGATGGTTATCATTTGTTAGAGACCGTTATGGTCTATTTTCCGCTGTATGATCTGCTTACCTTTGAGCTTTTGGACCATGATCGCATCGAACTTACATGCACACCGGCCGTGACCGCAGAGATGTCTGAAAATCTGGTCTATCAGGCTGCACAGCTTTTAAAAACGCGGTATGGGGTCAGGCAAGGGGTGCGTATTCATGTGCAGAAGCATATTCCCCATGGGGCAGGGCTGGGTGGGGGGTCTTCAGATTGTGCAACCACTCTGTTGGCCTTGAACCAGCTGTGGCAGTTGGGGGTAGACAACCCCACATTACGTGACATTGGGGTTGGTCTAGGTGCGGATGTGCCTATTTTCCTTTTTCAGCAGGCCGCTTTAGCGGAGGGCATTGGTGAGCAACTCACGCCCATCAAAAGTTTACCAGACTGGCATGTGGTGATTGTAAACCCAGGTTTAGAGCTCTCTACGGTTGAGGTGTTCAAGGCCCACGCGGCCCATGTGCAAGGGGTCTATTCGACCCCTGGTGCTGCCCAGCAGTGGGCCCAGCAGGGTATTGAGCGGGTTGAGCAGCTTGAAAATGATCTGCAGACGGTGGCCATGGCACTTTGTCCGGAAGTCGGGACCGTGTTGGATGCTTTGACAGGGGTTGGGGCCAGTGGCGTATGTATGTCGGGTAGTGGTGCGACCTGTTTTGGGGTGTTTGACAGTAAGGTGAAGGCGCTTGAGGCTCAAAAGAATCTTCAAGACAAATATGCCCAGTGGGTTGTAATTGAAGGTGGAATTCAAGTTGAACACGTTCTTTACGGTCGGGTTTAACAAGAAAATGTGAGTCATTTTCAAAAAGAAGATTGCATTTGTGTGACAGAGCGATATAATGACGTCCGTTTCCAAAATGGAAAGCTTAGAAACGTATTTGATGGGTCGTCGCCAAGCGGTAAGGCACCGGATTTTGATTCCGGCATTCCCAGGTTCGAATCCTGGCGACCCAGCCATTTAAGACAGGAGTGTCACCGGTATACTGGGGCACTCTTTTCTTTTTCTGGGCGGTAGCTGTTCGGTTGGGTACTGAACAGTATTTCCAGCTTCCTCTTCCGGTGAGTTCTCATGAGCCTCCATCAGAAAATGCGTATTTTCTCTGGCACTTCCAATCCTGAGTTGGCAGAACGTATCTCCGACTATCTGGGTACGACCTTAGGGGAGGTGACCGTTCGTCGTTTCTCTGATGGTGAAATCTTTGTCCAGATTGATGAGAATGTTCGTGGTCGGGATGTCTTTATCGTGCAACCGACATCCGCCCCAACCAATGCCAATTTGATGGAGCTGTTGATCATGGTGGATGCTCTCCGCCGTGCATCAGCTGGGCACATCACGGCAGTGATCCCTTATTACGGCTATGCACGTCAAGATCGTAAAGAGGCTGGGCGTACACCCATCACCGCCAAATTGGTTGCGGACTTGTTGGAAGCCGCTGGTGTTGAGCGCACGCTGACGCTGGATCTTCACGCAGGTCAGATCCAAGGCTTCTTTAATATGCCGGTGGACAACCTGTACGCTTCTCCTGTTTTGCTGGAGGCTATCCGCAATAAAGGCTTGGCGGATGTGGTTGTGGTCTCGCCAGATGTGGGTGGTGTGGTCCGTGCCCGTGGCTATGCCAAACGCTTAAATGTGGAACTGGCCATTATCGATAAACGGCGCCCTGCACCGAACGTGGCTGAGATTCACCACATCATTGGTGACATTGAAGGCAAAGATTGTCTAATTGTGGATGATATGGTGGATACCGCCGGTACCATGTGTGCGGCGGCCAATGCGTTGTTGGCCCAAGGTGCAAACTCGGTTCATGCTGCTTGTACCCACGGTGTACTATCTGGGCCAGCCATTGAGCGTATTGAGAAATCAGCCATCAGCAACTTTATGATTACCGATACCATCCGCCTCTCAGAGCGTGGACGGGAGTGTGACAAGATTGAAGTGCACACGGTGGCTAATCTGCTGGGTGAAGCAATTCGACGTATCTCGGATGCCGAATCGGTCAGCTCTCTATTTGTTTAATCTCAGCATCACACGATGCTGTTTGTGGGTTTTATCAAGGGCTTTTCGACACCCCTGGAGGTCGACTGTCGCGTGATAAAACGATGTACCATTTTGAAGAATAAGGAAAAGAACAATGGCAAAATTTGATACCGTGACGCGTGAAGGGCTCGGCAAGGGGGTGGCCCGTAAGCTGCGTCAACAGGGCCGTATTCCTGCTGTGCTTTATGGAGCTGGCAAAGAGAACGTGAACCTGGATATGGAACTGAACTCGTTCAGTGTGTCCATCGCCGGTTTAGGTGCAACCCTGTTCATTACCCCCCATGAGCTGAGCATTGACGGCAACGTTGAGAAGGTTCTGGTCCGTGGTATTCAGCGTCACCCTGTGACCGATATGCCTGAGCATGTTGACTTCCTGCGTCTGGATGCCGACAAGCTGATCATGGTTCGTGTACCTGTGCATGTGGTTAATGAGATTGATGCACCTGGCCTGAAGCGTGGTGGTATCATCCAGATCGTTCGTCACGAGCTGGAAATTCAGTGTAAAGCCGGTAACATTCCTACCCAGATTCAGGTGGACTGCTCTGCACTGGATATCGGTAGATCGGTACACATTGATGATATCGATCTGCCTGAGGGTTCCAGAGTCTTCACCGATGTTAACTTCACCGTGGTTGCGATGGTGGGTGTTAAAGGTGAAGAAGTTGCTTCAGAAGATGATGCCGAAGAAGAGAGTGAAGAGGCCTAATCTCTTTATCTGTTCGACGGTTGAAGTGATCAAAGGGGCGGGGGGCGTATTTGCGCTCCCCGTTCTGCTGTTTGGGGAGGTATGGTCATGGCCATCCTATTGGTTGGTTTGGGCAACCCTGGTGATAAATACCGTGATACCCGGCATAATTTGGGCTGGGATGCCATAGATATTATCCGTGATGATTATCCGTTAAGCTCAGCCAGCTCCCGCTTTAAGGGGCGGTTTGGTTCTGGGGTTGTGAATGGCGAGAAGGTCTATTGGCTCATGCCGGAAACCTACATGAACCTTTCGGGTGAATCGGTGGGCGAGGCTGCGCGGTATTATAATATTGAACCTGCCCAGGTTGTTGTCTTCCACGATGATATGGATCTTGCCTTGGGTAAGATTAAAATGAAGGTGGGGGGCGGCCATGGCGGGCACAATGGCTTAAAGTCAATCCAGCAGCATCTTGGAACGGCAGACTTTGTGCGGATTCGCTTGGGTATCGGACGTCCGCCCGCCAAGTGGGACCCGGCTAAATATGTGCTGGCCCACTTTACCAAAGAGGAACGGGATGGTGTTATGCCTGTTCTACAGGCGTTGTCGCGGCACTGTTTGGCCTCTTTTCAAGCGGGCAATCTGCCAGATGCGATGAACCGTCTGGCTCGAGCCATCAACCCTGCGCATCCGCCCAAAGAGAAAAAGAAAAAGCCCGTAAAGCCCGAAGGGGATGAGGCTACAAAAGAGCTGGCCACACCTAAAAAAGAGCTTTCAGCACTGGCTCAGGCTTTTGAAAAAGCCAAGGATGGGGTTGAGTAATCTATTTTGGTGAGGGGGTGCCTCGCTTGGATGGTTGTGGTGTTGACCACGTCTAATCCGTCTACCTATATCACCATAGGGGCTATGCGTGCCCTGGTTTGAACCGAATGGGCGGTCGGTATCACCGCCATGGCTAAGTCACGGTTAAGCGGCTTAGACCACGCCGTGTCAGCAGGTACGCTGTTGGCACCTAGAACCGCTCTGGCTGATGGAGATCTTCTACCAGAGGTTCTAGATCGTGGAGAGAAAACTATTCTCTCAAACACCCTTAAATCTTCTCACTCGTTCACTGTACGAGATAAGGATATTAACATGGCTCTGCAATGCGGCATCGTCGGTCTACCCAACGTTGGTAAATCCACCACCTTCAACGCGCTCACTGCTGCTGGAGCCGAATCGGCCAACTATCCGTTTTGCACCATTGAGCCCAATGTTGGGGTGGTGGTTATTCCTGACCCTCGTTTGGATGCTCTGGCAAAGATTGTAAACCCCCAAAAAGTACTGCCCACCACCATGGAGTTTTTGGATATTGCTGGCTTGGTGGAAGGGGCCAGTAAAGGGGAGGGGCTGGGTAACCAGTTTTTAGGTCACATCCGCCAAGTGGATGCGATTGTGCATTTGGTCCGCTGTTTTGAAGATGATGATATCACCCATGTGGCCGACTCGATCGATCCGCTTAGGGATATTGAGATTATTGATACCGAGCTGATTTTGGCAGATATGACCACGGCTGAAAAACGTTATGCCACGGTCATTAAAAAAGCCAAAAGTGGTGAAAAAGAGGCCAAAATTCAAGCCGCTGCACTTGAAAAAGTGATGGCGGGCTTTAATGATGGCAAAGCCATGCGTAGCTTGGATTTAAGCAAAGAAGAGCAAGCCACCCTGGCAGAGCTCTTCTTCCTAACCAATAAGCCGGTGCTTTACCTTTGCAATGTCTCTGAAGATCTGGTGGCCGATGCTCAGACAGCGGGTCAGCACCCTTTGGTGGATAGGGTGCGTGAGCATGCGCAAGATGAAGCTGCGGAAGTGGTGGCGCTGTGTGGATCCATTGAAGCTGAAATTGCTGAGCTTGAGGGTGAAGAAAAGTCGGCATTTTTGGAGGACCTGGGGCTGGAAGAGTCAGGCTTAGATCGTTTGATCCGTGGTGCTTACAAACTCTTAGGGTTGCAAACCTATTTTACAGCAGGGGTTAAAGAGGTGCGGGCCTGGACTGTGAAAAATGGGGCGACTGCACCAGAGGCGGCTGGAGTGATTCACACCGACTTCCAAAAAGGTTTTATCCGTGCGGAAGTGACCAGTTATGATGACTTTATCAGCTGTAATGGTGAAGCTGGGGCCAAAGAAAAAGGCAAATTGCGTTTGGAAGGTAAAGAGTACCGGGTGTCGGATGGGGATGTGATGCATTTCCGCTTTAATGTTTAATAATCTGATGTTCACACAAAAAAACCCGCCAGTCAGGCGGGTTTTTTTGTGGATGCTTTAAGCGATTTACTCACGCCCTAAGGAGCGGATGAGTTTGGGATTTTCATCCAACCAGCGTAAACGTCGGAGAAAAGGCTCAGGATCTTTGCGAGTGACCTGATCTCCTGGACGGGGAAAATGAAAATCTCGCATGCGGGTTAAGGTAAAGCGTAGGGCTGCCGCACGCATGGCCATCGGTAGTATTGCCAACTCTTCAGGATCAATAGGGCGTGCTTCTGCATAACCACGCCAGACCTCTTTGAGCATCTTAGGCAGAGGTTCGCCGGTTTCATCAAAGCCCCAAGCACAGAGCGTGATCGCCAGATCATAAATCCAGGGAAGGGTGCAGGCATAATGAAAATCAATGGCGCCGGTCAGTACTTCACCATCAAAAAGTGTGTTATCTGGAAAAAGATCGGCATGACCAATACCCATAGGCAGCGTTTTATGGCAAAATAGAACCGTTTCACTCTCATTTAAGGTTTTTTGTAGGAGCGTTTGTATCTCCTGATCTTGTGTCAGTAGAGGCGTGAGCTGACTTAAAATCGCGCCCCATTCCGGTGGGCCTAAGGGGTTTTGTCGTGGATAATCAAAACTCTGAGCGCTATGGTGCAGTCGTGCTAATAAGCGGCCTACCTGCCAAGCTTGTCCGGGTGTCGGGGCTTCAGGTGAAGAGCCATCCAAAAAGCTGACCAGGGTGGTGGGGAGTGCTTTGAGGGTGTGCAGAATTTGGCCGTTGTGATCGGCAATGGGTAAAGGGCAGGGCAGGCCACGTTCCCGGCAGTGCGCCAATAAAGCTAACATCCAAGGAAGGTAGTCACTCTGGCCGCTCTCTACCAAGGTAAGAATGTAGATGCCTCGGCTGGTAGTAAGACGGTAGTTGGTGTTGACGACCCCTTCACTGATGCCTTCCAGGTTTAAAGGGTCACCAATATCATGGCGTGCCAAAAATGGGGTGAGTTCCGCCAGATCAATGGTGGTGTATACCGACATGCTAAATCCCCCCTGATAAAGGTATTTCTAGACGCCTTTGTTGTTTTTTGAAGTTTGGCGTCTTATGGTCATTCAGGTATGACATGAAGGACCAAAACTGTCATGGCATTTTCATGGGATTTCCGTTCGATCCCTACCCGCAGCTTAGGGTAAACTGAAGGTGTGTTTAAACCTAAAAAATCGACCTTAGCTAAGGAAAAGGTGAACTGACACCCAGCCTGAAAGGTCTTTAAGCAGTAGGGTAACCCATTTGAGGAGGTTAGCATGTCCAGTGCCCATGTTCATGAAAAACCGAAATATCCGGTTCTTGTTGCTCTGACAGGTGCCTCTGGTGCCATCTATGGTTTGCGTTTGATTGAACGGTTGCTTGCCGAAGGGCAGCGGGTCAATGTGGTTATTACCCGTGCCGCTCAGGATGTGATTACTCATGAGGTTGGGTTGGAGCTTAGAGAGGAAAATGCCGATCTTCAAGCTCGGTTGGATGCTCACTTTCCCAATGCGGGTGGCCGACTGAAATATTTGCGGCGTGATGATTGGTTTTGCCCTGAGGTATCCGGTTCTTCAGGTAACCGCCCCATGGTGATCTGCCCTTGCTCTATGGGAACCTTGGCCGCGATTGCCAACGGTTTATCGGATAATGTCATTGAGCGGGCCGCCGATGTGGCATTAAAAGAGCGACGTAAACTCATTTTGGTACCCCGTGAGACGCCTCTGTCGGAAATTCATCTGGAAAACATGCTCAAGCTTACCCGTATGGGGGCGGTGATGATGCCCGCCATGCCTGGCTTTTACCATGGCGTTCAGAGTGTGGATGATATGGTGGATTTTATAGTGGCGCGTATTATGGATCATCTTGGTGTGCCCATGCGCCAGACCCCCCGTTGGGGCGGTTAAAAACTTTTTGGGCGTGGGGTTGGGGATGGTTTGTTACCATTGTTTCCAATCCGCCTTTGGTGTCGTGCCTGTAGCTGTCGTACACTTGCGCGGCGACGAGTAACAACTGTTTGGTTAATCAGCTGTCGAGGTATCATGGACAGAGTCGAAGTTCTTGCACCGGCTGGTAATCTTCCTTCGCTTAAAGCGGCGGTAGATGCTGGAGCCGATGCCGTTTATTTTGGTTTTCGCAACGCAACCAATGCGCGAAACTTTGAAGGCCTTAACTTCAGTGAAGAAGAGGCCATTGAAGGTATTGAGTATTGTGATAAGCGCGGTGCTAAAGCCAATGTGGTGCTTAATACCTACCCTCAGATCGAAAACCCCAGAGAGTGGTATGAGACGGTGGATATGGCGGCCAAGCATGGCGCTAATGCACTGATTGTTGCCAATATGGCGCTGCTCAAGTATGCCCATGAGACCTACCCAGACTTGGCTTTGCATCTGTCGGTACAGGCCTCAGCCAGTAATTATGAAGCCGTCAATTTCTATAAAAAGCACTTTGATATCAAGCGGGTTATCTTACCCCGTGTGCTCACTGTGCCGGAAATTGTCGCCTTGAAAGAAAAGACAGATGTGGAGCTTGAGGTCTTTGCTTTTGGTGGTTTGTGTGTCATGGCCGAAGGGCGTTGTTATCTCTCCTCTTATGTGACGGGTGTCTCACCCAACATTGAGGGGGTCTGCTCACCGGCTAGGCATGTGCAGTTTGAAAATCAAGGCGATAAGCTGCAAACCCGACTCAATGATGTGCTCATTGCTGAGTATGATGAAGGGGAGGAGGCAGCCTATCCGACCATTTGCAAAGGGCGCTTTGAAGCCAACGACCAGATCTACCATGTGATGGAAGAGCCAAGCTCTCTTAATATCCTGGAGATGTTGCCTGAGGTGATTGAAGCAGGTGTGGCCAGCTTAAAAATTGAAGGCCGGCAGCGCACCAAATCCTATGTTTCGACGGTGACTAAAACCATGCGTCAAGCGGTGGATGCCTATTACGCCAATCCGGATCGTTTCCGGGCCAAGGGCAGTTGGCTGCGTACACTTAACCAAACCTCAGAGGGCGCTACCCATACCCTGGGTACCTATCAGGAGAACTGGCAGTAATGAAACTCTCCATTGGACCGGTGCTGTTTGATTGGGGCAAAAACGGCTTCCGCGATTTTTATAAAAAGATGGCCTTTGAAACCGAGGCCGATATTCTCTACATCGGTGAGGTGGTCTGCTCCAAGCGCTACAACCTTACCCCAGATGAAATGGTGAAATTGGCTGAAGAGTTAAAATCTTCAGGCAAAGAGTTGGTCTTCTCAACCTTGGGTTTGGTGATGAACGAGCCTGAGCAACAGGCTCTGCGGGATATTGTCGCGGCATGTAAGGATCTGGGTATCCGCTACGAGGCCAACGATATGGCGGCCTTCTATGTAGGGGAAGGGCAACCTGCGGTGGCGGGGCCACACATCACCACCTATAATCCAGAATCGGCCGATTTTCTCACCACCATTGGTGTGGACCGTATTGTCATGCCTGTGGAACTCTCCATGGATACCGTTGCGATGATGATTCGCAAAAGTAGTGTTCCTGCTGAGTATGAGCTGTTTGCTTACGGTAAAATTCCACTGACTTTCTCGGCCCGCTGTTATACCTCTCGTGCGTATAACCTGCCAAAATCCAACTGTCAGTATAAGTGTGGTGATTTTGCCGATGGTATGGTGATGCGTACCCAGGAAGGCAAGCCTCTGTTGACGGTAAATGGTATTCAAACCATGTCGGATAAAGTATTCAACGTGGTCGATGAGATGGATGCCATGGCAAGTGGGGGGGTTGATATCGCCCGTTTATCTCCGCAAAGTAAAAACATGGTGGAAGTTGTGGCATTGTGGAAACAGGCCTCAGAGGGTAAGATCTCTGGCCAAGAAGCCCGGACCAAATTGATTGACATGAATAACGGTCAGGATTTCTGTAATGGTTATTTCCACGGTCGGGCGGGTCTCGATTTTGTAGATGCCAGTATGGTGCAGTCTGAACAGTTGGCTTGATCGGCTCCAGGAGAGAGACTATGCAGTTGGATAACGCTTTTATTGATCGTATTGCTCAAAACGTTTTGGGTGTGGTCTCTTCGGTTGGGGAAACCCGTGAGGAGATGATCCGCAAAGTGCGTGAAGTGGTACGTGAGGGCGTAGAGCATTTTGATCTGGTTACCCGTGATGAGTTTGAAGTGGCACGGAAGATGGCCGCCAATGCCCGTATTCAGCTTGATGCCTTGGAAGCGCGGGTAGAAGAGCTGGAAAAAAAACTAAATAGTGAAAGCTCAGACGAGTCTTAACGCTCTGATAAAACTCAAGAGCTTTTAATCTTGATCGAAAGCGCCCGGTTTTTTTAGCCGGGCGCTTTTTTGTGGGAATGACAGGCATTTGTCAGATGTCTATAATGCATGCATGGTTTTAGGGCGGTGTCCCTTACAGAAATCTGGATGTTGATTGGGCAAGGATAGGAGAGGTTCCATGAGAAAAGCCTACGTGGCTGGTCAGTGGCTTGAGACCGATAAAACACTGGATGTCATCAATCCCTATAACAATGAAGTGGTGGATCGTGTCGCTCAGTGTGGCCCCAATGAAATCGATCGTGCTCTAGATGCCGCGGTGGATGCATTGGAAGAAACCAGCCGTATGCAGCCATACGAGCGGGCGGCGTGTCTGGCAAAAATTCGAGATGGTATTGAGGCACGTGCCGATGAATTCGCCAGGGTACTGAGTCAGGAAAATGGTAAGACGCTTCCTGAGTCCAAGTTGGAAGTTGCCCGTGCTGTGGCCACCTTTGACATTGCGGTGGGTGAAGCTACGCGGATCTATGGGGAATCCTACGATCTGGGCATTAATGCCATGGGGGCCGGGCGTCGTGCCATGGTGCGTAAGTATCCCATTGGCGTCGTCTCAGCCATTGCCCCTTTTAATTTTCCGATGAATCTAGCGGTTCATAAAATTGCCCCCGCTTTGGCGGTTGGCTGCCCCGTTGTTTTAAAACCAGCTTCCATGACCCCCATCACAGCACTGATGATGGCTGAGGTGATTGAACAATCGGGCTGGCCGCTGAAAGCTTTTTCTGTGGTGCCGTGTAACCGTGCGGCAGGTCAGATGTTGGTGGAGGATGAGCGCATCAAATTGCTCTCGTTTACGGGCTCACCCGAGGTGGGTTGGAAAATGAAAGCAGAAGCGGGCAAGAAAAAAGTGGTGCTGGAGCTGGGGGGTAATGCTGGGCTGATCATTGATCATAATATTAAGGATTGGGACCATCTCATCCAACGTTCTGTCCTGGGGGCATTTTATCAATGCGGTCAGGTGTGTATCTCTGTGCAGCGTATTTTTGTGCATCAGGATGTCATGGGTGAATTCCGTGCACGCTTTAAAAAGGCAGCAGAAGCGTTGGTTTCTGGCGATCCCTTAGATGCCGCAACAACGTTAGGTCCTGTGATTGACCGTGCCAATGTTGAGCGTCTGCAAGAGTGGGTTAAGGAGGCCTTGGACCAAGGTGCTGAGCTGGTTTCGGGCAACACGGTTGCTGCAGTTGGGGCGGGTAACTCTATGTCCGCAACCATCTTGGAGGAGGTCGATCAGGGGTGTCGCGTCAATGCCGATGAAGCTTTTGGCCCTGTTGTGACCTTAACCCCCGTGCAGAGTATGGAAGAGGCTTTTCACCTGGTGAACAACTCTCGCTTTGGTCTGCAATGTGGCCTGTTTACACAGGACTTTGATACGGTGATTAAGGCGTTGGATGAGTTGGAGGTTGGCGGCATTATTCATAACGATGTCCCCAGTTTCCGGGTCGACAATATGCCCTATGGTGGTGTGAAGGACTCTGGGCTTGGGCGTGAAGGGGTTAAATACGCGATGGAAGATATGTTAGAGCCCCGTGTTCTGGTCTATAACGCGGGTTAGTTGTCGCGTTGGGACTTAAGTATAAAGGCCACTCCCACAAGGGGTGGCCTTTTTTATGGTCCGGCTGAACATGACCGGTGGTGAAGCAAGCGCATCACATTTTTCTGGGTATGTGATACGTTGGGTGTTTATTTCATGTTGGGTGAATCGTTCTGTGGGTGTCGCGGATGCGTAGGGGTGGGCAGCTTGTAAGCACAAGGGTCATGGTGTGACTCTGTTGGGATATCCGTAACTGTGTCAATCTCTGTGGTTCATTTTAGTATTTGTTGATTATTAAGGATCATTACCGTGTTTATTCCATTTTGTCTTCAATATGCCTTAGGCCAATCATGTTAGCGCGGGTACATAGCATCGCCTTAGAAGGGGTGTCTGCCCGGCCTGTTGAGGTAGAGGTGGACCTCTCTAATGGTTTGCCTTCCTTAAATATGGTGGGTTTGCCTGAAGGCGCTGTGCGTGAAGCCAAAGATCGCGTGCGTGCGGCGTTAAAAAATGGTGGTTGGCAGATCCCCGCCAAGCGCATCACCATTAACTTGGCCCCCGCAAATTTGCCCAAAAGTGGTTCGCTGTACGATCTGCCCATGGCTATGGGGTTGCTGGCCTCGATGGGAGGGGTGGATGGGGAAGCACTCAAACAGACTCTGTTGTTGGGAGAGCTTGCGCTGGATGGGCGGGTTAAACCGGTTCCGGGTTGTATGCCTGCAGCCCTTCTCGCCAGAGAGGCAGGTTATACACAGCTAATTGTACCTGCTGATAATGCGCAAGAGGCAGCGCTTGTGCTGGGGGTTACTGTTATTCCGGTGGAAAATCTGGCCCAGTTGGTTGCCCATCTTCGGGGAGAGCAGCCGCTTTCTGCCTATTACGTGGAACAAGACCCGTTGTCCGATGTACGCCATGAGCAGGCATCCATTGATTTTTCAGAAATTAAAGGTCAGGCGCATGCCAAACGGGCATTAGAAATTGTGGCGGCTGGCGGTCACAATATCTTAATGAGTGGTCCGCCTGGATCTGGTAAGTCCATGCTTGCGCGGGCCTTGATCTCCATATTGCCGCCATTGACGGTTGATGAAATGTTGGAGGTCTCTGCGGTCTATTCGGTATCAGGTCGCTTAGATCCCAATCAACCTTGGGTGGCGCATCGTCCTTTTCGGTCCCCCCATCACACGGCTTCATCGGTAGCGCTGGTTGGTGGAGGGGGGAACCCTAAGCCAGGAGAGGTGAGTTTAGCGCATCACGGTGTTCTGTTTTTGGATGAGTTGCCGGAGTATAAGCGAAATGTGCTAGAGGCGCTAAGAGAGCCTCTGGAGACAGGGGATGTCACCATTTCACGGGCTAGCCGTTCTGCGCACTTTCCTGCGCGTTTCCAGTTGGTCTGTGCGTGTAATCCCTGTCCGTGTGGCCACCTCGGGGATGGTCAAAACCGGTGTGCCTGTCGACCGGATGAAATTCAACGCTATCAAGGGCGGCTGTCTGGTCCGTTGTTGGATCGAATTGATCTACACTTGGAGGTGCCGGCAGTGGATTGGGAGACGCTTACAGAAGGGGAGGGGGGGGAAGGGTCGGATCTGGTCCGTCGTCGTGTGCTGGGGGCGCGTCAGCTTCAGTTAACGCGCAATGGGGCGGGAAATATCAATGCGGTTTTAACCGGTAGGCAGCTGGAATTCTTGGCGCCTCTGGATGAAGCGTGCCGGATGTTACTCTCCAATGCCGCGAAGCGCTTGGGTTTCTCAGCCCGTGCTTACCATCGTATTCAACGTCTGGCCAGGACCATTGCCGATCTTGAAGGTGAAAAACAGATCCTCCCTCAGCACTTGGCGGAGGCCATTCAATATCGGGTGACCATGAAAGATCGTGCCGCCAATCGGTAAATAATGAGGTGTATTGGCGCTAAGTTTCGGTGCTTTCAGGATGTTTTAGCTGTACCTTAGCTGTTAAAAGTGATATATCAACAAAATTGTTTCTATATCAACTTGTCTTAGGTCTAGGACGCAGTTTTCATGGTCAGTAATCTAGCCGGCATGCGCATTCGTCAATTACGTTCGCAACGTAAGCTTACCCAGCAAGCTTTGGCTGATATGGCAGAGATTCCTCGTGCCACTTTGGCCACGGTTGAAAAAGACGACGCAAATCCTTCTCTTGCTGTGGTGTATAAAATTGCCAGTGCGTTGGGTATGAGTATTGATCAGCTCCTGGTTACGGAAGAGGAGCGCATTCAAGTTGTGCCTGCACAGGAGATGCGTTGGATCGAGTCAGCGGACGGTCGTTATCGAGCTGTGGTGGTCTCTCCAGGTAATGCACTGCACTTTTTTCAGCAGATATTCGTTCTGCAGCCAGGGGCGCAGTATGAAGGACGGCCTCATCCACCGGGTAGTGAAGAGTACCTTCATATCCTTGAGGGTGAATTAGAGCTTGAGTTGGCTGGTGAGTGTAAAAAATTGGTCCCTGGAGATAGTGGTCGGTTTGGTGGAAATGTCTTTCATATGTACCGTAACCCAGGAAAGCAACCCGTGCGTTGTCTGGTTACTATATTAGAAGCCCCTGGAAAATAGGTTCTTTTTCAATTCTTTTCATTTTTTTCAAAAAAGCTTCATTTCATGCTTTGCATCCACAGCCTGTAGTGCTAACATCCTCCGACTTCCGCAACACAGTGTAGCGATAAGCCGGGTTGTTTTGCCGCAACATGGGGTGCGTCGCTGATAAAGTAAAAATTCTTTTGGATTTTTCTTGACACTGAGAAGTAGATAGAGGTATACATTTCGCCTCTACCAAATGGAGGGGTTCCCGAGTGGTCAAAGGGAGCAGACTGTAAATCTGCCGGCTCAGCCTTCGAAGGTTCAAATCCTTCCCCCTCCACCATTTTTTCTCTTGTTGCGCGGGAGTAGTTCAATGGTAGAACGTCAGCCTTCCAAGCTGATCATGGGGGTTCGATTCCCCTCTCCCGCTCCAACAGGGTGCTTTACTGGTTTGGTTAGTAACGTACTTTAAAGAGAGTGGACCCGTTTTGTTTTTTTCGTTTGTCGCAGGCGTCTCTTGCGCCCACGTAGCTCAGGGGTAGAGCACTTCCTTGGTAAGGAAGAGGTCACCGGTTCAATCCCGGTCGTGGGCTCCATTTTATAGAAGACACATACGCCTTCGGCTCAATGTACCAGCTTAAATTCCGGAGTATTCGGCATGGCTAAGGAAAAGTTTGAACGTACTAAGCCCCACGTCAACATCGGCACAATCGGCCACGTTGACCACGGTAAGACTACGCTGACTGCTGCGATCACTAAGGTGATGGCGGATGCAGGTCGCGCCGAGTTTCAGGCGTATGATCAGATTGATGGTGCCCCAGAAGAGCGCGAGCGTGGGATCACCATCGCAACAGCCCACGTTGAGTATGAGACAGAGAATCGTCACTACGCTCACGTTGACTGCCCTGGTCACGCTGACTATGTCAAGAACATGATCACCGGTGCCGCCCAGATGGACGGTGGTATCCTGGTTGTGAGTGCA